>NZ_JBEPAK010000071.1:0-28238 GCF_040298565.1 Kitasatospora sp. NPDC001539
TTCTATGCGCCGGCCGCGAACTGATCACCTGAACGAGGCTGATGCGCACGGAAGTTCGAGCGGCAGCCATGTCCCCCGGTTTGGGAATCGCTTCTAAGCACTTGGGAGTACCTGTCTGACCCGGCTCCCCGAACCACGCGGCACGCGTGACGGTCCGCCAGACCCGTCCGCGTCTCGCTCCAGGTGTTAGCGCGCCTGGGTGAGGGATCGCGCCGCCATGACCACCCATCACACGATCAGACCGTCCGGGGTGCCAGCCCTGCGCGGTCGACGAGGAGTCCCATGCCTCAGCCCGCCCTTTACCTTTCCCGCCTCTCAGAGGCCCTTGGCCTGCCCGAGCAGAGCCTGCTCGCTCTTGTCGCGAACTGCGACACGGCTCCAGATCCCACGCTCGTCGCCCTTACGGTCGAGGAAGCTGCCCGCCGCCTCGGAGTCGGCCGCACCACGATGTATGCCTTGGTCGCCTCTGGCGAGGTCCCGTCCGTGACGATCGGCCGTCTCCGCCGGGTGCCCGCCGAGGCGCTCAAGGAGTACGTGGCCGCCCGTGCGCAGGCCGCCGGTTCGACCGCCGCGCTCGCGGCCTGAGGGGGACCGATGGCCAACACCCGCAAGCCCAACGGCGACTCCTCGATCTACCAGGGCAGTGACGGCCGGTGGCACGGCCGCGTTACGGTCGGCGTCAAGGACGACGGCACTCCCGACCGCCGCCACGTCAGCGCCAAGACCCGCCCCGAGGTCACGGCCAAGGTCCGCAAGCTGGAGAAGCTGCGCGACAACGGCACCGTGCCCAAGGCCGGCCAGAAGTGGACGGTCGGCAAGTGGCTGACCCACTGGATCACCGAGATCGTGCCCGGCACTGTCGGCGAGAACACGTACGCCGGATACGAGGTCGCCGTCCGCGTGCACCTCGTCCCCGGCCTCGGCGCGCACCGCCTGGAGAAGCTGGAACCCGAGCACCTGGAGCGCTTCTACAAGAAGATGCAGGCCGCTGGCAGCGCCGCCGGAACCGCCCACCAAGCCCACCGCACCATCCGTGTCGCCCTCGGCGAGGCCCTGCGGCGCGACCACCTCACCCGCAACGTGGCCACGATCGCCAAGGCCCCGAAGCTCGATGAGGAGGAGGTCGAGCCGTTCGAGATCGAGGAGGTCCAGGCGCTCATGGACACGGCGCGCAAGCGCCGCAACTCCGCCCGCTGGATTTTCGCGCTCGCCCTCGGCCTGCGCCAGGGCGAGGTGCTCGGGCTCCAGTGGAAGGACGTCGACTTCGCCCGAGGCGTCGCCTGGGTCAAGCGCGGCCGGTTGCGGCCCAAGTACCGGCACGGCTGCGGCGACCACTGCGGGCGCAAGCCCGGCTTCTGCCCGAAGAAGGAGCCGATCCGCCGCGAGACCAAGGACACCAAGTCCCGAGCCGGGCGACGCGCGGTGCCGCTGCCCGAGCAACTCGTCGTGATCCTCCGGCAGCACAAGGAGGAACAGGACCGCGAGCGGGCCCTCGCCCGCGACCTCTGGACGGACAAGGGCTACGTCTTCACCTCCGAGACCGGCGAGCCGCTCAACCCCAGCACCGACTACCACCACTGGAAGCGGCTCCTGCGCGAGGCCGGCATCCGCGACGGCCGCCTCCACGACGCCCGCCACACCGCCTCGACCGTCCTCCTCCTGCTCGGCGTGCCGGAGCGGATCGTGATGGCGATCATGGGCTGGTCCTCGACCTCGATGGCCCAGCGCTACCAGCACGTCACCGAGCCGATGCTGAACGACGTCGGCAAGAAGATCGGCGCGGCTCTGTGGGGCGACGCGGTCGGTGCTGCCGACGCTCCCGGCGGGAGCGCCGGGTAACTCGCCGGAGAGGTCTCGGGCTGAGCGGTCCGGCACGCGCCGCCGGGCCGCTCAGCCGAGCAGGAGTTCTGCCGCCGGGGTGTGGTTGCCGGTCGCCGAGGCGCCGGCCATCGCCGAGGCGGCTGTTGCCGACTTGGTGCCGGGCGGTACCACCAGCAGCAGGAAGTGGTCCTGGAACCCCCGGGTGACGTTGATCGTCGCGTCGCTGCCGGTGAACCAGTTGATTCTGACCGTCAGGCCGTTCGCCGCCACGGACCGGGGCACGCCGTCCCAGGCCGAGGTGTCGAGGCCGACCCGCACGATGCGCCCGAAGTGGGCACCGAGCGCGGTGATCAGGTCCGGCAGTTCGGCGAGGACGTGGTTCGAGCGGGGCCACCAGGCGCCGTCGAAGACGCCCTCCCGTGACATCGTCGGTTCCAGAACCAGGCGAGGCAGCAGCGGGGCGCCGGGTGCCATCCACGGCCCAGGAGAGGAAGAGGTGGGGAAAGGAATCGGCATCATACGAAGCCGCCCGTCCGGTCCGCGAGGGACCCGTCATGACCCAGGGCGACGTCGACGCTGATGCCGATGTGCGATATGTCCTCGGTTGTCTTCCAGGCTACTCCGCAGCGGTCTGCTCCGGTCCGTTCGCCACCGGAGTAGGGTCGTAGGCATCCAGGGCATCACGCATTCCGGTAGCCGTTCCGGCCTCGTTCTGGGTGAAGGAAAGCTCGGCAGCCCCCAGGGGGCGGCCGGAGACGGGAACGGTGAGCACCGTGACCATCCACTCCCCGCAGTCGGTGCGGCCCGGCCACGGCCTCACAGTCGCCGACGCCATGGACCCCTGCGACTACCAGATAGCCGACGACAGCACCGTTGACCAGGCCGACGACATCCTCCGCGGCGCCCACCTCGATTACCTGCTGGTCCGCGACCACGACGGCCGGTGCGAGGGGCTGGTCACCCGCACCGGACTCCATCCGTTCCTGAACCGCTCCTGGTACACCGGACGGACCGCGATCAGTGCCACCACCCACCAGCGCGGCCCGTTCGCCTGGCCGACCATGGGCCTGGCCCTGGCCGCGATCGCCATGCGGGTCAAGCGCCTGGCGGTCTGGCCCGTGGTCGATGAGGACGGCTACATCCTCGGTGTCCTCATGGCCGACCGTGTCACCAGCCTCCTCGCGGGCAAGGCTGCCTGAGGCTGAGTGCCCGCGTTCGAGGGTCCTGGGCTGTTTGCGCCCGCCGGGAATCGAGCACGGTGGCAGGTCGGGCCATGCCCGGAGCGAAGCTGCGGCGAGGTCAGGGCAGTGGGGTGGCGTGCAGGCAGGTGGGCCGTCCCTGTCCGGTCGGCTCGGCGAGCGGTCGGGCCGTCTCCCCGTTGATCTCTACGCGGAAGGTGCCGGCCTTGTCCGCGTAGACCGTGGTCCCGTCCGCGGTCACCTCGTCCGTGGCATGAACGACGACGACCTCGAGCGGATTGTGCCTGCCGGGCACACCCGGAAGGGTCACCGCGTAGCGAGACGGAGTGTCCGTCCGGAGCTCCTCACCCGATCTCCCTGGCACCTGCCAGGGCGGCGCGCACACTGCTCCGGACGGTGAAGAGTTCGTCAGTGCCGGTGATCTCCAGCAATCGCATGGTCTGGGGCGGCGGGGCGGCCAGCACCATCTCCACCCCTGCGGCCCTCGCGTCCATACGGGCGGCGAGCAGGGCGTTGAGGCACACGGAGTAGCAGAAGGTCTGGCCGGCCAGGTCGATGACCAGCCGGGGTGGGCGGTCCTGGAGAGCGCGGGAGAGGGCGTCGTCCAGCTTGCGGCGGTCTTCCTGGTCCGCTTCGCCGTCGATGCGGACGATCACGGCCGTCCCGGGGAGCTTCGCAGTGGTGATCCGCAGGTGCGGGGTGGGAACGCGCGGGGGGTCGGGGCAGTCGTGCCGGGTGGATCCGCTGGGGTCGGGCACTGGACTCACCGCCTCAACGGGAGGGGTGGTGGCAGAGCGGCCGGGACGCGCACAAGGTGCGGCGGGGTACGGGGGACGGGTTGGCGCGGGGTCACGGATGCTCATCATGATGATCACCGGTGGTGGTCGCAGGCTGGTGGCCGGCGTCGGGGGCGGGATCGGCGAACAGGGCCAGCAGCCCGGCGATCTCGTGGTGGCCCTCGGCGGGATGACGGAAGTACGTGCCACGGACCACCTGGTAGCGGTTGCGGCGTCCGTGCCGGGAGTGGGTCAGGTAGCCGGCCTTCTCCAGGTCCGTGACGATCGCCCGCGCGGCCCGTTCGGTCATCCCGCACATCGCGGCCAGGTCCCGCAAGCGGACGTCCGCATCCCGCGAGACCAACAACAGCACCCGCGCGTGCTGCGTCAGGAACGTCCAGCCCGTTCGCGGCTCTCGCTCATCCGACACACCTCAAGTATGAACCCGGATTCCGCTTTTGCCATGCCTGACTTGATGATCCGCTGATGGGCCACACCGTGGAATGCGGGGTCGAGTCTTCGCCCGCGGATCCGTGTCACGGCGCAGGGTTTCAAGGCGATGGCGGTGGTTGTTCGGAGGGGACGAGGAGTTCGGCCCATACGGCCTTGCCGCCGTCGTTCGGGAGGGCACCCCAGCAGAGGGCGAGGCGGTCGACGATGAACAGGCCATGGCCGCCGACCCGGGACGGTTGGTGCGTGCCGGGGTCGGGCAGCGTGCTGCCGGATTGGGGGTCGGTGACGGTGATGCGCAGGCACGGGCCGTTCTGGTCCAGATCCAGTGCGAGTGGGCCCGCCGTGTACGTGGCGGCATTGGTGAGCAGTTCCGAGACGACGAGCTGGACGTCATCTCCGAGAACGGATGGGGCGAGATGCCAACCGGACAGGGTTCGGCGGGTGAACGCCCGCCCTTCGCTGACGGGGGATGCTCCACTTCCGGCGGTGAAATCCAGATGGCAGTGACGGCGGACCGCTGCTGGGCCGAGGTGACTCTCCACGGTGGTTCGCCTGCTTCCCGTTGCAGCTCCTCGAACCATGCGGCTACCCGTTCAGGCGGGGATCATGTGCGTGGCAGTGGTCGGGCCTCCGGGGCTGCGGGGCCGCCGGGGTGGTCCGGGTGGTCGCCCACCCGGTGCCGACGAACTGAGACCAGAACTGAGACCACGACACGAAGAAGGCCCCGACCGGATTCCCGGTCGGGGCCTTCAACTGCCTTGCTAGGCAGAGGCGGAGGATACGAGATTCGAACTCGTGAGGGGTTGCCCCCAACACGCTTTCCAAGCGTGCGCCCTAGGCCTCTAGGCGAATCCTCCGTGGGAGAGCTTAGTACATGTTTTGGGGTGCTCGCGACCAGCTATCCCGCAGGCGGGAGGGTGGGGGTGGCCTGTGGATCGTCGGGGCCGGGATCCGGTAGTGTGGGGGTCAGCCCCTCGTGTGGCGTCATCTCTCTAAACCCCCCCAGGGCCGGAAGGCAGCAAGGGTAGGAGGGCTCTGGCGGGTGCACGGGGGGTCTTTGCGTTCCCGGGCCGGGGGAGGCGGGGCCCCGGGGTGAGGGGCGACGCGTTTGTCGGTCCGTCCCGATATCGTCGGTGGTGTGTCCCTAGCCCTGTACCGCCGCTATCGCCCCGAGACCTTCGCGGAGGTCATCGGGCAGGAGCACGTGACCGCTCCGCTCCAGCAGGCCCTGCGCAACAACAGGGTCAACCACGCGTACCTGTTCAGCGGGCCGCGCGGGTGCGGGAAGACGACGAGTGCGCGCATCCTGGCCCGCTGCCTGAACTGCGAGCAGGGGCCGACGCCGACGCCCTGCGGGGAGTGCCAGTCCTGCCGGGACCTCGCGACCGGCGGGCCCGGTTCGATCGACGTGATCGAGATCGACGCGGCCTCGCACGGTGGTGTGGACGACGCGCGCGAGCTGCGGGAGCGGGCCTTCTTCGCGCCGGTGCACAGCCGGTACAAGATCTTCATCCTGGACGAGGCCCACATGGTGACCTCGGCCGGGTTCAACGCGCTGCTCAAGGTGGTCGAGGAGCCGCCGGAGCACCTCAAGTTCATCTTCGCGACCACCGAGCCGGAGAAGGTGATCGGGACGATCCGGTCCCGTACCCACCACTACCCGTTCCGGCTGGTCCCGCCCGGCACGCTGCGCGACTACCTGGCGGACGTCTGCCGCCGCGAGGGCATCCAGGTCGAGGACCCGGTGTTCCCGCTGGTCGTCCGGGCCGGGGCGGGCTCGGTGCGTGACTCGATGTCGGTCATGGACCAGTTGCTGGCCGGCGCCGGGGCGGAGGGCGTCACGTACCAGATGGCGACCTCGCTGCTCGGGTACACGGACTCCGCGCTGCTGGACGAGGTGGTGGACGCCTTCGCCGCGCACGACGGGGCCACGGTGTTCCAGGTGATCGACCGGGTGGTGGAGGGCGGACACGACCCGCGCCGCTTCGTCACCGACCTGCTGGAGCGGCTGCGCGACCTGGTGATCCTCGCCACGGTGCCGGACGCGGGTGAGAAGGGCCTGATCGACGCCCCGGCGGACCGGGTCGCGGTGATGCAGGCGCAGGCGGACGCGTTCGGCGCGGCCGAGCTGAGCCGCGCGGCGGACATCGTCAACACCGGGCTGACCGAGATGCGCGGCAACGCGGCGCCCCGGCTGCAGCTGGAGCTGATCTGCGCCCGGGTGATGCTGCCGGGCGCGTACAGCGACGAGCTGTCGCTGCAGGCGCGGCTGGACAAGCTGGAGCGGCGGGCGGCGGCCGGCGGGTTCGCCGCGGCTGTAGGAGGAGTGGCGCCGATGGCCGCTCCGGTTGCTGCCCCGGTTCCTCCGGTTGCTCCGGTCCCTCCGGCGGGGATGCCGACTTCGGCCCCGGCTCCGGCCCCGGCCTCCGAACCCGCTCCGGCTCCGGCGCCCCAGGTCGCGCCTGCCCCGGCTCCGCAGCCTGCGGCTCCCGCCGGCCCGGCGCCGGGCGCCTGGCCGATCCCGCGCAGCTTCCCGCCCGCCGGGGGCGCTCCGGCGCCCGCCGCGTCCCCCGCGGCGCAACCGCAGCCGCAGCCGCAAGCCGCCCCGACTCCTGCACCGGCACCGGCCCCCGCGCCCGTTCCTGCGGCGGCGGCCCCTGGCGGGCAGCCGTCCGCGGCCGCGCAGCAGGGTGCCGCGCAGGTCCGGCAGCTGTGGCCGCAGATCCTGGAGGCGGTGAAGAACCGCCGTCGCTTCACCTGGATCCTGCTCAGCCAGAACGGCCAGGTCGCCGGGTTCGACGGCAGCGTGCTCCAGGTGTCCTTCATCAACGCCGGAGCCCGGGACAGCTTCGTCGGCAGCAACAGCGACGACGTGCTGCGCCAGGCGCTGGCCGACGCGTTGGGCGTGGACTGGCGCATCGAGTGCATCGTGGACCCGTCCGGCGGTGCCGGCGCGGCCCCGAGCGCGCCTCCGGCCGGTGGCGGCTGGGGGGCTCCGGCCCGGCCGGCGGCCGCTGCGCCGCCGATGGCAGCCCCCGCCCCGGCGCCGGTCCAGCAGGCCCCTGCGGCTCCCGCTCCGGTACGGCCGCAGTCGCAGGCGCAGGCCCCCGCGCCGGTGCAGGCTCCGCCGTCCGCGCCGGTCCAGCAGTCCCGGCCGGTGCAGCCGGTGGCCCCGGAGGACGACATCCCGGAGGAGGACGACCCCGACCTCAACGAGGAGGCGTTCTCCGGCCAGGAGTTGATCATCCGGGAGCTCGGCGCCACGGTGCTGGAGGAGATCCACCACCGCGGCAACTGACTCCTGGTGACCGGGCGAGGACGTAGGCTCGGCGGCGACGAACGACGAACCGCATGACAGCAAGGAGTGAGCCGTGTTCCCCGGTGGCGGTCAGCCCAACATGCAGCAGTTGCTCAAGCAGGCGCAGAAGATGCAGGAAGAGCTCGCCAAGGCCCAGAAGGAGCTGGCCGAGGCGAAGGTGAACGGCACGGCGGGCGGCGGTCTGGTCGAGGCCACGGTGACGGGCTCCGGTGAGCTGGTGGCGCTGACCATCGCCCCGGACGCCGTGGACCCGGAGGACACCGAGACGCTGGCGGACCTGATCCTGGCGGCCGTCCGGGACGCCAACCAGGCTGCGCAGAAGATGCAGGCCGAGCGGATGGGCCCGCTCACCCAGGGGCTGGGCGGCGGCATCCCCGGTCTGCCGTTCTGAAACGCTTCTGAGCCGGTTCTGAGCCGGTTCTGACCTGTCCCGAGCTGTCCCGAGCCGATCTGAGCCGGTTCCGCGCTGTTCCGCGCTGTTCCGAGCTCTCCGAGCCGATCCGACGCGGCTCCGGCGCCCCCGGTGGGCCGTGAAGGCGCAGGTCAGGGCGCTGGCCGGGCTCCGGGACGGGCTGCCGCGCGGGCTGGGGCAGGGCGTGCACCAGCGCCTGGTCCGTAAAAGCAGACACTCTGAAGTTCACGCAACAGGCCCATGTGATTTCTGTGGGAGTCGGGCGCCGGGCGGTGTGTCCGGCGCCCGATTCGTTGGATGATGGCACCGGAGCACCACCGACCATCAGAGGGAAGGCGCGACGTGTACGAGGGCGTGGTTCAGGACCTGATCGACGAACTGGGCAGGCTGCCCGGCGTCGGGCCCAAGAGCGCCCAGCGGATCGCCTTCCACGTGCTGCAGGCCGACCCGACGGACGTGCGCCGCCTCGCGCACGCGCTGCTGGAGGTCAAGGACAAGGTCCGCTTCTGCGCGGTCTGCGGCAACGTCGCGGAGGCCGAGCAGTGCCGGGTCTGCCTGGACCCGCGCCGCGACCTCAGCGTCATCTGCGTGGTCGAGGAGCCCAAGGACGTCGTCGCCATCGAGCGCACCCGTGAGTTCCGCGGCCGCTACCACGTGCTGGGCGGCGCGATCAGCCCCATCGAGGGCGTCGGCCCGGACGACCTGCGCATCCGCGAGCTGCTCTCGCGCCTCGCGGACGGCACCGTCACCGAGCTGATCCTGGCCACCGACCCCAACCTGGAGGGGGAGGCGACCGCCACCTATCTGGCCCGGCTGTGCAAGCCGATGGGCCTGAAGGTGACCCGCCTGGCGAGCGGACTGCCCGTCGGCGGGGACCTGGAGTACGCGGACGAGGTGACCCTCGGTCGCGCCTTCGAAGGGAGACGACTGCTCGATGTCTGACCGGACGACCAACCAGCAGCCCCACGGGGAGCCCTCGACCCACGCCCCGCACACCCACGGTCACGGCTCGGAGCCGGACGACTTCGCCGTGCAGATCGCCGACTCGGTGGAGAGCTTCGTGCTCGCCGTCACCGAGGTCGCCAAGGGCGACGAGCCGGGCAGTGCGGTCTCGTTGCTGCTCCTGGAGGTCTCCCAGCTGCTGCTGGCCGGTGGCCGCCTGGGCGCCATCGAGGACGTCGTCCCCGACGACCGCTTCGAGCCCGATGCCGGGCCGGAGCCGGACGCCGAGCAGCTGCGCGAGCGCCTCGCCGAACTGCTCGCGCCGATCGACGTCTACCACGAGGTCTTCGACCCGTACGGCCCGCCGGAGAAGCCGAACGCCTTCCGGATCTCGGACGACCTGGCCGGCGTGGTCGGCGAGCTCCAGCACGGCCTGACCCACTACCGCGAGGGACGGGTCAGCGAGGCGCTGTGGTGGTGGCAGTTCTCGTACCTGTCCAACTGGGGCACGACCTGCACGGCGGTGCTGCGGGCGCTGCAGTCGCTGATCGCCCACGTCCGGCTGGACAGTCCGATCGGGGCCGTACCGGACGGTGCGGACACCGACGACGACGGGCTCACCGACGAGCAGCTGGAGCAGCAGGCGGGCGCCCTGATGGCGGCCGAACTCGGGCGGGGACGGTGAGCGCCGGGCGGGGACGGTGAGCGCCGGGCGGCGCGGCGGCTGGTGACACCGCACCCGGGTGTGCCCGGGGCGGCGGTGCCCCGCAGGCGGCGCACACCGGTCGGCGGCGCCCCGCGGGCCCCCGAGCGCGGAGGTGTGACGGAAACCTCAGCGCTCCGCCCCGGAGGGAAATCCGGCCGAGGCGGCATCCGTTCGTCCGGCGATTCTCCGCGCGAGGGGCGATCAGCCCGCAGACCTGCCGGTGCGGGCCCCTGAACTGCCGCCCACGTGCTGAAACGGGCGTCTCATCATATGGAAACCACCAGTTGCGGCACCCCTCCTCGGTAGACTGACGCCGACCGCACCCCCCTTCCATCCCGGGGGGTACGGGGGCCTCGCGCCCCCGCAAACGACCCAAGTCGAGGAGCGCACGTGGGCCTTGTCGTGCAGAAGTACGGCGGCTCATCCGTTGCGGATGCCGAAGGCATCAAGCGCGTGGCCCGTCGAATCGTTGACGCCAAGAAGGCCGGCCATGAGGTCGTCGTCGTGGTGTCCGCGATGGGCGACACGACGGACGAGCTCATCGAACTCGCGGAGCAGGTGTCACCGCTTCCTGCCGGCCGTGAGTTCGACATGCTGCTGACCGCTGGAGAGCGCATCTCCATGGCGCTGCTGGCCATGGCGATCAAATCCCTGGGTCACGAGGCGCAGTCCTTCACGGGCAGCCAGGCCGGCGTCATCACCGACTCCGTCCACAACAAGGCGCGCATCATCGACGTCACGCCGGGGCGCATCCGCACCGCCCTGGACGAGGGCAACATCGCGATCGTGGCCGGCTTCCAGGGCGTGTCCCAGACCAGCAAGGACATCACCACGCTGGGCCGGGGCGGCTCGGACACCACGGCCGTCGCCCTCGCGGCGGCCCTCAAGGCCGAGGTCTGCGAGATCTACACCGACGTGGACGGCGTGTTCACCGCCGACCCGCGCGTGGTGAAGAAGGCCCGCAAGATCGACTGGATCGCCTACGAGGACATGCTGGAGCTGGCCTCGTCCGGCTCCAAGGTGCTGCTCGACCGCTGTGTGGAGTACGCGCGCCGCTACAACATCCCGATTCACGTACGCTCGTCCTTCTCGGGTCTCCCCGGGACGATCGTCAGCAACGACAACCCGAACAAGCCCGAAGGGGGCGAGATGGAGCAGGCCATCATCTCCGGGGTCGCCCACGACACCTCCGAGGCCAAGGTCACGGTCGTCGGCGTCCCCGACAAGCCGGGCGAGGCGGCGCGCATCTTCCGCGCCATCGCCGACGCCGAGGTCAACATCGACATGGTGGTGCAGAACGTCTCCGCCGCGTCGACCGGCCTGACCGACATCTCCTTCACCCTGCCGAAGACCGAGGGCCAGAAGGCCATCGACGCGCTCGGCCGGGTCAAGGAGGGCATCGGCTACGAGTCGCTGCGCTACGACGACGCGATCGGCAAGATCTCGCTGGTCGGCGCCGGCATGCGCTCCAACCCGGGCGTCACCGCCACCTTCTTCGAGGCGCTCTCCGCCGCGGGCGTGAACATCGAGCTGATCTCCACCTCGGAGATCCGCATCTCGGTGGTCACCCGCGCCGAGGACGTCCCGGAGGCGGTCCGCGCCGTGCACAGCGCCTTCGGGCTGGACAGCGAGACGGACGAGGCGGTCGTCTACGGCGGCACCGGGCGATGACCCGTCAGCCGGGCGGCCCCCGGGCGATCACCCGTGAGCCGGACGGGCACCGGGCGACGGCCCGTCGGCCGGGCGGGGGTTGCGGGCGATGACCCGTGACCCCGGCGAGGGCACCGGGCGATGACCCGGCGCCCGAACCTCGCCGTCGTCGGCGCCACCGGCGCCGTCGGCGAGGTGCTGCTCGGCCTGCTCTCCCTCCGTCAGGACATCTGGGGCGAGGTACGGCTCGTCGCCTCCCCGCGCTCGGCCGGCCGTACGCCGGTCGTGCGCGGGGAGGCGGTCGCCGTGGTCCCGCTGACGGAGGAGGCCTTCGCCGGGATCGACGTCGCCGTGTTCGCCGTCCCCGACCAGGTCTCCGCCCAGTGGGCGCCCATCGCGGCCGCCAAGGGCGTCGTGGTGGTCGACGACTCGGCCGCCTTCCGCACCACCGGGGACGTGCCGCTGGTCGTCCCCGAGGTCAACGCGGCCGCACTGCGGATCCGTCCGCGCGGCATCGTGGCCAGCCCGGCCGGCACCACGCTCGCGCTGGTCGCGGCGGTCGGTGCGCTGCACGCCGAGTACGGCTTGGAGCAGCTGGTCGTCGCCACCTACCAGGCCGCCAGTGGCGAGGGCCGCGAGGGCGTCGCGGCGCTGCGCGAGCAGACCGCGCTGGTGGCCGGCACCGAGGTCGGCCGGCAGACCGGCGACCTGCGGGTGGTGATCGCCGACGACGGGCCGTTCGCCGCCCCGCTCGCCCTCAACGCCGTGCCCTGGACCGGCGGCCTGTGCGAGGGCGGTTGGGCCGCCCAGGAGCTCGGTCTGCGCGACGAGGCCCGCAAGATCCTCGGCCTGCCGGCCCTGAAGGTCTCCGCGACCTGCGTCCGGGTCCCGGTGGTCCGCACCCACGCGCTGGCCGTGCACGCCCGGTTCGAACGCGAGGTCAGCCAGGCGCACGCGCAGGACATCCTGCGCGAGACTCCCGGTGTGGTGCTCTACGACGACCCGGCGGCCGGGGAGTTCCCGACGCCGAACGACGTGGTCGGCACCGACCCGGTGTGGGTCGGCCGGGTGCGCCGGGCCCTGGACGAGCCGGACGCGCTCGACCTCTTCCTCTGCGGCGACAACCTGCGCAAGGGCGCCGCGCTGAACCTGCTGCAGATCGCCGAGCTGGTCGCCGGTGAGCTGGTCGCCGACGAGGCTGCGGCCGGGTCGGAATAGGACCCTCCGTTCGGGGACCCGAGGGGCCCCTCCACCCGTGGATGTCCGTCCCTTGTGCCCGTGGATGTCCGGACCTGTGTCCGCTCCTCGACACAATCCGTCCGGAATCCCGGGGGAATCCCCTGGAGGGCCCTTCCGCCGATGCGGAAGAATGGCCCCCGGGATGGGCAACCATGACAGGGGATCGAGTGTCCAACGGGCGTGGCGAACGCGATGGCGGGGGCAAGGACGGGCCTTGCGGCGAGAGCCGCGGTGGCCTTCCCGTCGCGCGCGCCCTGGTCTGCGAGTAGGCCGGAAGACGACCAGATGACGGCGGCCGCACCCGGTGCGGCGGACTCCGGCGCCGGTACCGACGCGGGTACCAGCGAGGACCTGCTCACCGAGACCTACCAGGCGCACTACCGCTCGCTGCTGCGGCTCGCCGCGCTGCTCCTCGACGACCTCTCCGCCTGCGAGGACGTCGTCCAGGAGGCCTTCATCCGGGTGCACGCCGCCCGGCGCCGGGTGCGCGAACCCGAGAAGACCCTGGCCTACCTGCGGCAGACCGTGGTGAACCTGTCGCGCTCCACGCTGCGGCGCCGGATCCTCGGCCTGCGACTGCTGCCCAAGCCGATGCCTGACATGGCCAGTGCAGAAGAAGGTGCCTACGATGCCCTGGAGCGCGACCAGCTGAAGGCCGCGCTCCGTGGTCTGCAACGCCGTCAGCGGGAGGTTCTGGTGCTCCGTTACTTCGTGGACATGACGGAGGCGCAGGTCGCCGACGCCCTGGGCATCTCGCTCGGTTCGGTGAAGGCCTACGGATCCCGCGGACTCGCCGCCCTCCGGGTCCAGATGGAGGCCGGACATGGCTGACGGCGCCTGGCAGCGGCCCGGGGACGACGAGTTCCCGGGGCTCTCCTCCGAGGAACGGGTGCTGCGCGAGCTCATGCACCACGCGGTGGCCGGGATCCAACCCCGGCCCGGCGCCCTGCCCCGGATCCGCCGGGCCGTCCCGCGGCGCCGGGCCGCCCGCCGCGGGGCCTGGACCGGTGCGGCGGCGCTGGCGCTGGCCGTCGCGATCGTCCTCCCCCTCGTGCACGAGGGGGACCACCTCGGGCTCTCCGGCGGCCCCGGCTCGACCGAGGTGCAGAGCCCGGCCGCCTCACCCCCCGGCGACAGGACGACCGGCACGATCGGCGGCACCGGCACGGCCGCCCACACCGGCCAGAGCGTCACCGGGGACACCGCGCCCTCCTCGGGCACCGCCTCCGCCTCGCCGAGCCCCGGCGCGGACACCACCCGGACCGGCACCACCACCCCCGCCGGGGCCCCCGGCACCGGTGACGGCGCGATCACCCCGCTGTGCACCCGGACGGACCTCGGGCAGGGCACCGCACAGGTCGGCACGGCCGACGCACAGGGCCGGATCTACGGCTCCTTCACGGTCTACAACGTCTCCGGACACGGCTGCCGCCTCGGCGGCCCCGGCGCGGTGGCCGTCACCGACGTCAGCGGCACCGACCGCAGCCGCGTCCGGACGGCCGACCACGCCGCCGGCGACCCGGCGGGCAGCCTGCCCGCGATGGACGCCGAGCCGCCCGTGCTGGCGCCGCAGGCCGGGTACCGGGTGCCGTTCGTGTGGATCCCCGACCAGGGCTGCGGCTCCGCCGGCACCGCGACCGGCGCGCCCACCGCCAACCAGGCGGCCCTGACCAGCCAGGCCCCCGCGGCCTCCTCGGGCGTCCCCGCCACCGGCGCCTCGGCGGCCCCGAGCGCCAACCCGCGGGCCAGCTCCACCCCCACCTCCGGCGCCACCTCGGCGCCCAGCCCGACGGCCACCCCGACCGGAGGACCCACCACCGGCCCGGCCACCGCCACCATCGCCCACACCCCGGCCCCCGGCAGCCCGACGGCCGCGACCGCCTCGCTGCCGGTCGGCTGCGGGGGGACGCTCTACCGGGGCGGGGTGCAGGCGGTACAGCCCCCGGGCGGGGCGGGCGCCCAGCCGTCGGGGACGGCTGCGACGGGTTGAGCGGGCGCGGGACCGCCGCCGGCGGGGGGCCGGGGGCGCGCGCCCGGGGGGGTGCGCCTGTCCTGGGTGGGGTGCGCCACTTACCGGCGGGGTGCGTCTCTCGCCGGCGGGGTGCGCCCGTCTCGGCGACTGCGCCCCTGTCGGGTGGCTGCGCCCCTGCCGGGCTACTGCGCCCGTCCCTGGCGGACCCTGTGGTCCGGAACGGTGTGAGGAATGGTTACCGTGGGGGGTGTGTACCGGTTCCTCCTGACTCCGCGCTGGCTGGGCGGCACCGCACTGGCCGTGGCGGCCGTGGCGGTGTGCGTCTGGTTGGGCACCTGGCAGCTCGGCCGGTTCGAGGACCGCGTCACCACGCACCAGGAGACCAAGCAGTCCCTCACCGCCACGAGTGACGCCAAGCCGATCGACTCCCTGCTCTCCCCGGCCGCCCCGCAGGTGACCACGGAGACCGTCGGCAAGCCCGTCACGGTGACCGGCAGCTATGACACCGAGCACCAACTCCTCGTCCCCAACCGGGTGGTGGACGGCAAGCAGGGGTACTACGTGCTCACGCCGCTGCGCACCGCCGACGGACACGCCGTCGCCGTGGTGCGCGGCTGGGCGCCCGGTTCCCCGTCCGGGGCCGTCGCCGAGCCTCCGCCGGCCGGGCAGGTGACCGTCACCGGGCGGCTCCAGGCCAACGAGTCGGTCGGCAGCAACGGCGCGGTGGCGGGCGGCCTGCCCGCCGGGCAGCTCGGCATGATCAACCGGGCCTCGCTGCTGAACGTGCTGGCCTATGACGGCTGGTACGACGGCTGGGTGGCCGCCGACCAGGTGCCCGCCGGACTGACCGCCGTGCCGACCGTCCAGCCGCAGGGCGGGGACGGCCTCACCCTGCGCGCCTTCCAGAACCTGGGCTACACCCTGGAGTGGTTCGTCTTCGCGGGCTTCGTGGTCTTCATGTGGTTCCGCCTGCTGCGCCGTGAGGCGGAGGCGGCGCAGGACCGGGCCCTCGGGCTGGACCCGGTCCTGGACTGACCGGCCGACCTCCGGCGGCCCTACCGCGTGGGCCTACCGCGTGGGTCTGGCGGGCGCGGGCGCGAGCGCCGTCGGCTTCGCCGCGGGCGGGGTGGGGGCCGGTGTGGGCGCCTGGCCCGGCTGCTGGCTCGGGCTCTGATCCGGGGTTCGGTCGGGCGCTTGGCCCTGGGGCCGGTCCGGAGTCTGCGAAGGGGCGCCCTGGTCGGCACCACCGAACGGCGTCGACGTGTCGTCGTCCCCCTCGGGGGTCGTGTCGCGGCAGTGGCTACGGCTGCCGGTGCCGCTGCCGGTGCCGTTCGAGTCGTAGTGGTCGATGTGGTGGTGCACCGTGCGACCCTTCGACCCGCTCGAACCGCTCGAACCGCTCGACCCCTTCGAACCCGACGAGCCCTTGGAACCGCTCGACCCCTTCGATCCCTTGGACCCCTTGGCCAGCTCCACCGTGCCGTCGCCCGGGCGGTACACCGCCGGGACGGCGAACGATCCGGCCCCCGCTCCCGCCTCGCCGGCCTTCGACGCCGTACCGGCCTTCGTCGCCGTACCGGCCTTCGTCGCCGTACCGGCCTTCGTCGCCGTACCGGCCTTCGTCGGCCTCGGCGCAGGGGCGGTCGCCATCGGTGCGGTGGGCATCGGTGCGGTCGGCATCGAGGCGGTCGCCGTCGGGGTGGGGGCCGTCGGCGCCGGCGCGGCCGGCCCGGTCGGCACCGCCGCCGTGGAACTCGGCAGAGCCGGGCCGACCGGCGGTGGGCAGGCCGCGTCGTCGCCCTGCGAACCCGAGCAGCCGCTGAGCACCAGCGCCCCGGCCACCGCCGCCCCCGCGAGCGTCAGCAGACGTCTCACTCAGCCCCTCCGTCGACCCCGCCGGGCATCCCGAGGTGCCGCCGGACGAAGTCGATCTCCAGCCGCAGCTGCTTGATCCGCTCCTCCACCACCAGCGAGCCGTGCCCGGCGTCGAACCGGTACACCTCGTGCGGCTTCCCGAGCCGCTCCAACTGCTGGACGTAGTTGTCGATCTGCCGGATCGGGCAGCGCGGGTCGTTCACCCCGGCGCTGATGTAGACCGGCACCCGCACCTGCTCGACGTAGGTCAGCGGCGAGGAAGCGGTGAAGCGCTCCGGCACCTCCTCCGGGGTGCCGCCGAAGAGCGTGCGGTCCAGCGACTTGAGCGCCTCCATCTCGTCCGCGTACGCGGTGTGGTAGTCCGCGACCGGCACGGCGGCCACGCCGAGCGACCAGCTCTCCGGCTGGACGCCGAGGCCCAGCAGGGTCAGGTAACCGCCCCAGCTCCCGCCGGTCAGCACCAGGCGCCGCGGATCGGCCAGTCCGCTGGCGACGGCCCACTCCCGGACGGCGGCGATGTCCTCCAGCTCGATCAGGCCGACCCGCTCGTGCAGCGCGTCCGTCCACGCCTGCCCGTAGCCGGTCGAGCCGCGGTAGTTGACCCGGACGACCGCGAAGCCGTGGTCCAGCCAGGCGGCCGGGCCGGCCGCGAAGGAGTCGCTGTCGTGGTGCGTCGGCCCGCCGTGGATGTCGAAGACGGTCGGCAGCGGTCCGTCGGCCGGGCCGCTGCCGGCCGGGCGCTGCACCAGGGCGTGCACCCGCCCGCCGGGGCCGTCCACCCAGACGTCCTCGACCGGGACGGAGCCCGGCGGCACCGGGCCGGGGGCCCGCAGCACGACCGTGCCGGCGGTGGAGCGGACGGCGGAGGGCTCGGCGGCCGAGGACCACAGGTACTCCACGGTGCCGTCCGGGCGCGGGGTCGCGCCGCCGACGGTGCCGCGCGGGGTCTCCAGACGGGTGAGCCGGCCGTCCGCGAGCGAGTACGAGAACAGCTCGCTGCGCGCCTCGTACTCGTGCTCGACCAGCAGCGCCCCGGCGCCGGGGCGCCACTGCGCGGAGACGTCGCCGGGCAGCTCGCGGCCCTGCTCGTCGCGCAGCGGGAGGGCCGTCTCGGTGCCGGTGGCGACGTCCCAGATCATCGGCTCCCAGCGGCCGGTGCGCTGGTGGGCGACCAGCATGCGGGTGTCGCCCTCGACCGGGGCGAAGCCCAGGCAGGCGACGCCGCGCGGTTCGTCCCGGCCGGTCACCTCGTCCAACTCGGCGACGGTCTCCACGCCGTCCCCGGTGAGACGGACCACGCGCAGCGCGGCGTGCATCGCGTCGCCGTGCTCGGTGTGGTCGATGGCGAGCAGGGTGCCGTCGTGGCTGAGGTCCCCGACGCCGCCGTACTCCTCGTGCCGGTAGATCTCGACCGGTTCGGCAGCGCCCGGGCGGAGCAGGTGCAGGGTGGTGCCGTCCTCGTCGGTGGAGCGGCCGACGACCACGGTGCCGTCGCGGCCGAGGGCCAGCCCGGCCGAGTAGGAGGGGGCGAGGCCGGGCACGGCCTCCTCGTCGGGGCCGCCCGCGAAGGGCTGGCGGCGCCAGACGCCGAACTCGTCGCCGTCCTGGTCGTCGAACCACCAGATCCAGGCGCCGTCCGGGGACAGCTCGGCGTCGGTGGTGCCGTTCGGGCGGTCGGTGACCTGACGGTGGGTGCCGGTGGCGCGGTCCCAGGCGTAGACCTCGTAGGTGCCGGTCGCGTTGGACACGTACAGCGCCCGGTCGGGCGCGTCCTCGGCCCAGTCCGGCAGCGACACCCGTGCCGCCCTGAACCGCTGCTCCCACGCCGGTACGGCGCTCTTCTCCTCGCTCATCCGGCCATCCAACCCGATCGGGGCGAGGGAACGGAACGGGCGGGTGGGGATCGCCCCACCCGCCCGTTCCGTTCCCCGGTGCCGGCCGGCCTCGTCCCGCGTGTCGGCAGGCACCGTTCCCGGCGTGGGCCGGCCTCGTCCCGGGTGCAGCGGGGCCCGGCGCCCCGTGTCGCCGGGCCCCGCCGCCTGAAGGTTCACGGACGCCGGGTCGTCCGCGGCAGCAGCCGGACCAGGCCCACGAGCACCAGCTCCAGCACCGCGAGCGCCGTCACGCTGCGGCCGAAGGCGGCCGTCGCGTCGCCCGCGCCGTAGTAGACCAGGCCGATCAGCGCGACCCCGACGGCGCCGCCGACCTGCTGCACGGTGGACACCACACCGGCCGCCGAACCGGCCAGCCCCGGTTCGACGGCCGCCAGGGCGACGGTGGTGACCGGGGCGATCACCAGGCCCATCCCGAGACCGTCGACGAACAGCCCGGGCGCCAGCCACCAGACGCTGCCGTCCGCCGCGCCGTAGGCGGTGAGGGCGAGCAGGCCCAGCCCGGCGGCCATCAGCAGGCCGCCGACGGTGATCGTGCGCGGCTCGCCGAGGCGGGCGGTGACCCGGTGGGTGGTGTTGGAGGTGATCAGGTAGCCGAGGCCGATGGCGGTGAACACCAGTCCGGCGCCCAACGCGTCCAGGCCGCGGCCGAGCTGGAGGTGCAGGGCGAGCACCAGGAAGAAGGAGGCCTGGCCGAGCCAGAAGGCGAGTTGGGCGAGCAGGCCCGCGCTGAAGGCGCGGCTGCGGAACAACCGGGTGTCGACCAGCGGAGCGGTGGGGGCGGGGGCGGTTCCGGTGCCGGGGGCGGTGGGCGCGCTCGTGGCGGTCGTGCGCGGGGCGGCGGCGGCTCGGACGGCGGTGCCCGTGGTGCGGTGCTGGTGGACGGCGAAGGCGGCGAGCAGCACCAGCGAGGCGGTGAGGCAGAGCCCGGTCCACAGCGGCCAGTCGAGCCCGGGCCCCTGGATCAGCGGCAGCACCAGGGCCGTCAGCCCGAGGGTGACCAGCAGTACGCCGACCGGGTCCAGCCCCGGCCGCTGCGGAGCGCGCGACTCCGGCAGGCAGCGGCGGACCAGGGCGAGCGCCACCAGGCCGATCGGCAGGTTGATCAGGAAGCAGCTGCGCCAGCCGAGGCCGAGCAGGTCCGCGCGAATCAGCAGCCCGCCGATCAGCTGACCGAACACCGCGCCGACGCCCATGGTCAGCCCGTACCGGGCGAAGGCCCGCGCCTGCGCCGCACCGCTGAACGCCGTCCGCAGGATCGCCAGCACCTGCGGACCCATCAGCGCCGCCGCCAACCCCTGGGCGACCCGGGAACCCACCAGGGCCCCGGCGGTGGGGGCGAGGCCGCAGGCGGCGGAGGCGAGGGTGAACAGGGCCAGGCCGAGCGCGAACACCCGGCGGCGGCCGTAGCGGTCGCCGAGCCGGCCGGCGGTGACCAGCCCGGCCGCCAGGGCCAGGCTGAACCCGGCCATCACCCACTGGACGGCTGCGGGGCCCGCCCCCAGATCGGCTTGCAGGGAGGGGACGGCGACGTTGACGACGAAGACGTCCAGGGCGGTCATGAAGGTGGCCGTCAGGATGACCGGCAGCAGGCCCCTGGGGGCGGTTGCTGCCGTCGCGGCCGTCGCGGCCGTCGCGGCTGTTGCGGCTGTTGCGGCCGACGTGGCCGACGTGGGTGGGGCGGACCGTCGGGCGTCCACGGAGGTGCTCATCTCGGGCTCTCCTCGAAGGGTTCGGGGCTCGGGCGTCGGGGCGCTGGGGTTCGCCGTGGGGGCTGACGCAGGGAAGCGGGGCGAGGCGGTGCGGGGCGTCGGGGCGGGACGCGGGGGGCGAGGGCCGCCGGGGCGGGACGCCGTCCGGTGCCCCGGCGACGCCCCGTGCTCCGGCGGCGGCCCGGTGCGCCGGCGTCCCGCCCCGCAGTTGCCCGGGGGCGCGGCTCAGGCGCCCGGGACGCGGTCCAGGAAGCCGTACACGGCGCCGATCCGGCCGTCCGGGGTGGCCGCGAGCACGTCGAAGCCGATGACCACCGGCTCGGCGCCGGCCGGCCCGAGGTTCCAGGTGAACCGGGCGATGTCGTGGTGCGCGTCCACCGGGCCGAGGGTGAACTCCAGCCCCGGGAACTGGGCCTGGGCGGCGCCGATCAGGGCGTCGATCGCGTCCCGGCCGACGACGGCGGCCAGCGGGTCGGTGTAGTGGCCGTCCTCGGCCCACACCTCGTCGATCAGCTTGCGGCGGGCCGCCGGGTCGGTCTCGTTCCACACCGCGAGGTAGCGCTCGGCGAGCTGCTGGAGGGCGGCGACGGTGATCTCGGTCATGGTTGTCTCCCGTGTTCCGGTGGGTGGTCGGGCGGGTCGTTCCCGCTGCTCAACCACCGTATGGACGGGGCGCGGCGACCGAATCGGTCACGTATAGGCATGGCCCTACGTACCTTGCGCCCGCGGGCGCGGCGGGGCGGCTGGGTAGGGTCGGGGGCATGCTGTACGGGAGGGAACACGAACAGGCCGCCGTGGACGGACTGTTGGCGGCGGCGGGGGACGGGCGCAGCGGGGTGCTGCTGCTGCGCGGCGAGGCGGGGATCGGCAAGACCGCGCTGCTGGACGACGCGGTGGCGCGGGCCGGGGCCCGGTTCCGGGTGATCCGCGCGGCGGGCGTCGAGTACGAGGCCGAACTGCCCTTCGCGGGGCTGAGCATGCTGCTCGCCCCCGGCCTGGACCGGCTGGACGCCCTGCCGGGGCCGCAACGGCGGGCCCTGGAAGCGGCGTTCGGGCTCGGCGACGCCTCGACCGCCACCGCGGACCGGTTGCTGGTCGGTCTCGCCACCCTCGGGCTGCTCGCCGAACTGGCGTCCGATCGGCCGCTGTTGTGCGTGGTCGACGACGTGCAGTGGCTGGACCGCGCCTCCCTGGACGCCCTGCTGCTGGCCGCCCGCCGGCTCCAGGCCGAGGGGGTCGCCCTGCTGCTCGCCGCCCGCACCGAGGGCGGCACCTCGGCGGAGCGGCGACTCGGACTCCCCGAACTGCCGGTCAGCGCCCTCGCCGAGGCCGACGCCACCCGGCTGCTGGCCGACCGGGCCGGCCCCGACCTGCCCGCCGCCGCCCGCGACCGGCTGCTCGCCGAGGCCGCCGGCAACCCGCTCGCCCTCACCGAACTCCCGGTCCCCGCCGGGCCGCAGACGGACGCCGCGGGCGGCCTGCCGCTGACCAGCCGACTGCTGATCGCCTTCCACGGCCAGGTCACCGGCCTGCCGTCGGCCACCCAGACGCTGCTGCTGGTCGCCGCCGCCGAGGAGAGCGGTGAGCTGGACGTCGTGCTGCCCGCCGCGGCCGCGCTCGGCGTCGGTGCCGAACACCTCACCCCGGCGGAACAGTCGGGCCTGGTGACGGTCACCGCCGACCGCCGGACCGCCTTCCGGCACCCGCTGCTGCGCTCCGCGATCCTGCAGCGCGCCCCGCACCACCAGCGGCTGACCGTCCACCGCACCATCGCCGAGGTGCTCCCCGAGGGCGACCGCCGCACCTGGCACCTCGCCCTGGCCGCCACCGCCCCCGACGCCGCCCTCGCCGACGCGCTGGAGCGCACCGCCGTCCGCGCCGAGCGCCGCGGCGGCCAGGGCGGCGCGGCCGCGTACGAGCGTGCCGCGCGGCTCACCCCCGACCGCGACGGCGCCACCCGCCGGCTCGTCCTCGCGGCCGAAGCCGCCACCGAGGAAGGCGACTTGGCGCGGGCCGAAGCGCTCGCGGACGAGGCCGGAGGCCGCACCGACAGTGCCCTCGCGCACGCCCTGCTGAACCAGGTCCGGGCCACCGCGCACTTCTGGCGCGGCTCGTACCCGACGGCGTACCGGCTGCTGCTCGACGCCGCCGGCACCGGCATCGAGCGCCCGCACGCGGCCCGGATGCTGTTCCAGGCCTTCCACGCCGCCTGGTACGCGGGCGAGGAGGCGGTGGTCGCCGTGCTCGACCGGCTCGCCGCCCTCCCGCTGGCCGACGACGACCCGCTGGCGCCGCTCGCCCGCCACCTGCCCGCCGCCGTCCTCCCGGCCCTCGGCAGGTCCGCCGCGGCGCCGCCGCCCGTCCGGGAGACGGCCGAGGCCGCCCGCCGGGCCGGCGCCGAGACCCCCGTCGACCTCGTCCAGCTCTGCGGCGCCACCCTCATCCTCGGCCGCGACGACGAGACCGTCGAACTCGGCGGTGAACTGGTCGCCGAGGCCCGCGCCAAGGGCACCGTCGGGGTGATGCCCACCCTGCAGTTCTTCCTCGCCGAGGCCGAGCTGTTCCACGGCCGCCACGCCGACGCCGAAGTCACCGCCACCGAGGCCCTCGCCCTCGCCCGGGACACCGGCCAGCACCAGTGGGTCAGCCAACTCAGCGCGCTGCTCGCCCTGCTGGCCGCCCTGGACGGCCGCGGCGACCACTGCGCCGAACTGGCCGCCACCGCGCTGGCCACCACCGGCCCGCAGACCGCCGCCCCCGCCGCCGGCCACCCCTGGGCCGTGTGGGCACTCGCCCTGCTCGACCTCGGCCAGGGCCGCGCCGGCGGCGCCGCGGACCGCCTCCAGCTCCTCACCACCGGCCCGCACCGGCACCACGTCGGCGCGACCCGGGCCGTCCCCGACCTGGTCGAGGCCGCCGTCCGCCTCGGCACCCCGGACCGCGCCGCCGAACCCTACGAACGCTTCGCCCGCTGGACCGCCGCCGCCGACCGCCCCTGGGCCGAAGCCCTACGCCTGCGCTGCCAGGCCCTCCTCGGCCCCGACGAACTCGCCGAACCCGCCTACCGCGCCGCCCTCGACCTCCACGCCACCGCCCACCGGCCCTTCGAACACGCCCGCACCGCCCTCCTCTACGGCGAATGGCTCCGCCGCAACCGCCGTCGCAGCGACGCCCGCCCCCACCTCCACTTCGCCCTCGAGACCTTCGACCGCCTCGCCGCCCACCCCTGGGCCACCCGCGCCCGCACCGAACTCTCCGCCACCGGCACCCCCGCCCCCGACACCCCCGCCGGCCCGTCGGCCCCCCTCACCCCGCTGACCCCTCAGGAACTCCAGATCGCCCGCCTGGCCGCCCAGGGCCTCACCAACCGCGACATCGCGGCCCAACTCTTCCTCAGCCCCCGCACCGTCGCCCACCACCTCTACAAGGCCTACCCCAAGCTCGGCATCACCTCCCGAACCGACCTCACCACCGTCCTCTGACCCGCCGCCGAACCGCGCACCACACGCCCGAGGGCCCATCGGATCTCTCCGATGGGCCCTCGGGACCGGGGCCGGCGGCGGAAACCAAATGCGCTTGCCCACCTGAAGAGCGCCTCCGGACGGCGCGGTGACCAGGACCTCGACAGTCCTTATCGTCGCTGGCCAGAGGCGCTTTTTCGCACAGGGGATCAGCGGGCCGGCGCGACGGTCATGGACGCCCTGTCCCCACCGGACCTGAGGCTCAGTCACTCCGCGAGTCGCGCACCAACGCCAGAGGGCCTACCGGATCTCTCCGATAGGCCCTCGGGACTGGGTCGGGGTGGCGGGATTTGAACCCACGGCCTCTTCGTCCCGAACGAAGCGCGCTACCAAGCTGCGCCACACCCCGGTCCTGCGGTTTGTTGCTCCGTCTCCGTCGCAACGAGTAGAACTCTACCGGACGCTCGCCGAGACACGAAATCCGGTTTCGTGCGGGCGTCCGGTGCTGGTCAGCGGGGGGCCGGGGTGAGGGTGAGGAGGGTGGCCTCGGGGGGGCAGGCGAAGCGGACGGGGGTGTAGCGGTTGGTGCCGCAGCCGGCCGAGACGTGGAGGTAGGAGCGGTGGCCGCCGGCCTGGTGGGTGGAGAGTCCCTTGACCCGGCGGGTGTCGAGGTCGCAGTTGGTGACCAGGGCGCCGTAGAAGGGGATGCAGAGCTGGCCGCCGTGGGTGTGGCCGGCCAGGATCAGCGGGTAGCGGTCGGCGGTGAAGGCGTCGAGGACGCGCAGGTAGGGGGCGTGGACGACGGCGAGCGAGAGGTCGGCGTCGGGGGAGGGGCCGCCGGCGACCTCGGAGTAGCGGTCGCGGCGGATGTGCGGGTCGTCGAGGCCGGTGAACTCCAGGTCGAGGCCGGCGACGGTGAGGCGGCCGCGGGTGTTGGTGAGATCGAGCCAGCCGGCCGCGTCGAAGCCGTCGCGGAGCTTCTCCCACGGGTTGTGGACGGCGCCGGTGATGCCGCGGCGGGCGGTGCCGTCGGGGTTGTTCATGCCGTGGGCGCCGGTGCGCATGGCCTGGAGGTAGCGGGCCGGGTTCTTGCGGGCCGGGCCGTAGTAGTCGTTGGACCCGAAGACGTAGACGCCGGGGAACTCCATGAGCGGCCCGAGCGCGTCGAGGGTGGCGGGGACGCCGAGGGGGTCGGAGAGGTTGTCCCCGGTGTTGACCACCAGGTCGGGGCGCAGGCCGGCCAGGCTCTTCAGCCAGCGCTGCTTCTTGCCCTGTCCGCTCACCATGTGGATGTCGGACACTTGCAGGACCCGCACGGGCTTGGCGCCGTGCGGGAGGACGGGGACCTCGATCCGGCGGAGGCGGAAGGCGCGCACCTCGTACCCGACGGAGTAGGCGAGGCAGGCGGCGCCGGCGGCGGCAACGCCGAGGGGAACGGAGTACAGCGGTCGCATCAGCCCATGCTCTCAGACGGTGGATCAGCTGGTGAACGTCCGGTGGCCCGGTACGGATACGGGCGCCGGGGCCGGACGGGCGGACGGTCGGGGTGACGGATCAGGGGACGGTCGGGGGGACGGATCAGCGGACGGTCGGGGTGACGGATCAGGGGACGGTGCCGCCCCCGGTGCCGGTTCCGCGGCGTCCCGCCGGGCGCGCAGGGCCCGGACCTTGTGGCGGTTGCCGCAGCGTTCCATCGAGCACCAGCGCCGCCGCCCGGGCCGCGAGGTGTCGACGAACAGCAGTTGGCAGTCGGGGGCCCCGCACTCGCGGATCCGGTCGGCGTGCGGGCCGGTGAGCAGGGCGATCGCGTCCCGGGCGAGGGTGGAGACCAGTTGCGCCCCGTCGGCGGGCAGCGGGGCGGCCGGGGTGCCGTCGGGGGCGATCTGGGGGACGAGCGGCGGGTGGGCGGCGGCCCGGTTGAGGACGGCGTGGTCGGCGGCGGGGCCGGCCGTGCCGTGGGCGCGGGCGGCGGCGAGGCGCCAGAGGGCGTCGCGCAGGGTGCGGGCCGCAGTGAGGTGGTCGGCGGAGATCCGCACGGCGTCGGCGGGCAGCCGCAGCCGGGACCGGGCGAGCCAGTCGGCGAGGTCGGACGGCTGGTGCAGCACCTCGTACCGGGCGTAGGGACCGGGGCCGCCGGTGGTGAGCAGTTCGAGGCAGAGGGCGCCCGGGTCGAAGTGGAAGCTGACGCCGCCGGGGGTCGTGAGGACCAGGCCGGTCGCCGCCTCGCGCTCTCCATCGGTCATGTAACCAGGATAAGGAGTTACGGAGCGTTGCGAGGGCGGGCGGGCGGGCAGCCGGCCGACCGGCCGACCAGCGGTCAGCCGCCCGGCCACCCCGCACCGGGCGGGCGCCGGGTCGGCGCCCTGCCCGGTTAATGGCAAGCGACCGTACTCCGCAGGTGGGAGACTCGTGCCCATGACCACGCTCAAGGAGCAGCTGCAGGAGGACCTCACGGCTGCCATCAAGGACCGGGACGAGCTGCGCTCGTCCACCATCCGGCTCACGCTGGCCGCCGTCACCGCCGAGGAGGTGGCGGGCAAGGAGAAGCGCGAGCTGTCCGACGCCGAGGTGCTGAAGGTGATCACCCGCGAGGCCAAGAAGCGCCGCGAGGCGGCCGAGGCCTTCGACAAGGGGGACCGGCCCGACCAGGCCGAGCGCGAGCGCGCCGAGGGCGAGGTGCTGGCCGGGTACCTGCCCAAGCAGCTCTCCGACGAGGAGCTGGCCTCGATCGTGGCTGCGGCGGTGGCCGAGAGCGGGGCGAGCGGCCCGCAGGCGATGGGTGCCGTGATGAAGCTGGTCAAGCCGAAGGTGGAGGGCCTGGCCGAGGGCGGCCGGGTGGCTGCCGCCGTGAAGGCCGCCCTGGCCTGAGCCGGCACCGCGCCGCACCACGACGGCGAAGGGGCGCCCCCGGTGATTCCGGGGGCGCCCCTTCGCCGTTTGCTGTCCTGCCGTGCTGTCGCGGTGTCGTCCTGCCGCGGTGCCGTGCTGTCGTGCTGCCCTGGTGCGGCGGCGCGAGGTCACCCGCGCCGCACCGCGGACGGCCTGTCAGCCGTTGCCGCCGCCGTGCTTGCCGCCGTTCCCGTTGCCGCCGCCGATGAAGCCGGGCGGGAGGGTGAACCCTCCCCCTATCACCCCACCGGGGTTGCCGTTGGGCGGGGGCGGCGGGTT
Source organism: Kitasatospora sp. NPDC001539 (assembly GCF_040298565.1). NCBI lineage: Bacteria > Bacillati > Actinomycetota > Actinomycetes > Kitasatosporales > Streptomycetaceae > Kitasatospora > Kitasatospora sp. NPDC001539. The sequence continues at coordinate 26,598 of NZ_JBEPAK010000071.1, forward strand.
CCCGGCCGGCGGCTGCGGCGGCTGCTGCTGGGTGTTCGGGTCGGCCGGCGGGGCGGTGTTCGCCGGGGGCGTGGCCGGCTGCGGGTCCGGGATGTTGGTGGTCTGGATCGGCTCCAGCGGGGTGCCCTTGAGCGCCTGGTTCATCGCCATCTGCCAGATCGGGCCGGGGCCGGTGGCGCCGAACACGTCGTCGAAGTGCTTGCCGCCGATGTTGATGTTCTTCATCTTGACGCCGCCGGCCGGGCCGCCGAGCCAGACCGCGGTGGCCAGCGACGGGGTGTAGCCGTCGAACCAGGCGGCCTTCTTCTCGTCGGTGGTGCCGGTCTTGCCCGCGATCTTGCGGCCGTCGTCCAGGCCGAGCGCGGCCGCGGTGCCCTTCTCGGTCACGTTGAGCAGGACGGTGTTGAGCGAGTCCGCGGTCTGCTCGGAGAAGGCCTGGCTGCACTGGGACTGCGGGACCTTGATGTCCTTGCCGTCCACCGTGGTGATCTTGTTGATCGCGATCGGGGTGCAGTACTTGCCGCGGGCGGCGAAGGTCGCGTAGACGTTCGCCATGGTCAGGGGGGAGAGCTCCATGGTGCCGAGCACCATCGAGGGCACCTCCTGGAACGCGTCGCCCCTGGCGGACTGGGTGATGCCCAGCTTGTTCGCCATCTGCTTCATCGCGCAGAGGCCGACCTGCTGCTCCATCTGCACGAAGTAGGTGTTGACGGAGCGGGCCATGGCCTCCTTGAGCTCGTACGGCCCGACCTCGCTGTCCTGCTCGTTCTTCACCGTGGCCTTGGGCTTGTCGGTGTTCTTCCAGGTGCCCGAGCAGGTGGACATCTGGGGGTACTCGATCTTGTTCTGGGACGGGAACGACTGGGTGTTCGACATGCCCGCCTCCAGCGCCGCCGCGGCGAGGATCGGCTTGAAGGTCGAACCGGTCTGGAAGCCGTTGCCGCCGCCCATCGAGGCGTCGACGTTCAGGTTGACGACGGTCTGGTTCTTGTTCGGGTCCAGGCCGTACGGGCGGGTCTGGGCCATCGCGAGGATCTTGCCGGTGCCGGGCTCCATCATGGTCGCCGCGGCCGACACCTGGTCCGTCACGTTGACGTTCTTGGTGACGGCGTTCTGGGCGGCGGCCTGCTTGTCCGGGTCCAGCGTGGTGTAGATGTTCAGGCCGCCGGTGTCCCAGAGCTTCTTGCGCTCCTCGGCGGACTTGCCGAAGGCCGGGTCCTGCTTGACCACGTGGCGCACGTAGTCGCAGAAGAAGCCCATGCCGGCCTGGGCGGTGATGCAGCCGTTCTGCGGGTCCTTGTACTTCAGGCCCAGTGGGGCGGCCTTCGCCTCCTTCGCCTGGTCGGCGGTGATGTGCTTGTTCTCCAGCATCTTGTCGATCACGACGTTGCGGCGCTTGACCGTGTTGTCGGGGTAGCGCACCGGGTCGTAGGACGACGGGTTCTGCACTATCCCGGCGAGGGTGGCGGCCTCCGCGATGGTGAGGTCCTTGTTGCTCTTGCTGAAGTAGCGCTGGGACGCGGCCTCGACCCCGTAGGCCTGGTGGCCGTAGAAGGTGATGTTGAGGTAGTTGGTGAGGATCTGATCCTTGGTCAGGTCCTCCTCCAGCTTGATCGCGACCTTCAGCTCCTGGATCTTGCG
>NZ_JBEPAK010000072.1:0-28181 GCF_040298565.1 Kitasatospora sp. NPDC001539
GGGCCGGGCAGCGCCGGCCCGCCGCACCGGGGCTGCCGGCCTCGAGCGGCGCTGCCCCCCGCGAGCGGTCACATCACCGGTTCGCCGTGCGCCCCGTCGTGCCACCCGCTCGCCGTGCGGCCGGTCACACCCACCGGTCCGTCGTGCGGCCGGTCACGCCCACCGGTCCGTCGCGCGGCCGGTCACGCCCCAGCAGGCGTGCGGTCCTTTCGGTTCCCCGGCGCGGCGCCCGCCGGGCGGGGCCGTCGGGCTGGCCGCTGGTCGCGGGTGGTGGCCGCCGCCGTCATGCAGGCCGCCAGCGCCAGCCCGGCCGCGGCCAGCGGGAACCAGCGGGGCCCGAGCAGGGCGATCGCCGCGGAACCCGCGACGCCGCCGGCGGCCGTGCCGAGGTAGAGCGCGCTGCTGTTGAGGGAGATCAGCAGGGGCGCGCTGTGCGGATCGATCGACGCCAGCCGGTGCGGCAGCGCCACGGACACGGCCCAGCCCGCCAGCGGTACCACCGCCGCGTAGACGAGCGATCCGGCCATGGTGCGGCCGAGCCAGGGCAGGGCGGTGAAGGCGCCGGCCGCGATCGCGGAACCGGTGAGCAGCACCCGGCGCACGCCGACGCGGTCGACGAGGCGTCCGCCGAGCCAGCTGCCGGCCACCGAGGCCAGGCCCGTGGTGAGCAGGACGAGGCCGAGCCGGTCGGCGTCGCCGCCGGTGGCGCCGGAGACGGCGGTGGCCAGGTAGATGTAGACGCTCTGGAAGGCGAGGAAGAAGGTCAGGGTGGTGGCGGCAGCGCCGAGGACCCGGGGCCGGGTGAGTGGGGTGAGGCGGGCGCCGAGCGTGGGGGCGGCGGCGGGGGCGGGCAGGTCGCGCAGCAGGGCGGCGAGGCCGGCTAGGGCGGCCGCGGCGAGGGCGGTGACCAGCCACATGGTCAGCCGCCAGTTCGCGTGGCCGATCCAGGTGCCCAGCGGCACGCCGAGCGCGGTGGCGACCGTCATGCCGCCGAGGACGGTGGCCAGGGCGCGGCCGCGGCGTTCGGGGGCGACGAGGGTGGTGGCCACCGCGTTGGCGGTCGGGGTGTAGAGGGCGGCGCCGGCGGCGGCCAGGACGCGGGTGGCCAGCAGGAGGCCGTACGTCGGGGCGAGGGCGCTGAGGGCGTTGGCCGCGCCGAAGACGGCGAGGGCGGTCAGCAGCAGGCGCCGGCGCGGCCAGCGGGCGGTGGCGGCGGCCAGCGGCGGCGCCAGGAGCGCGTAGCCGAGCGCGAAGACGGTGACCAGCTGGCCGGCGGAGCCCACCGACACGCCCAGGTCGGTGCTGATCGGGGTGAGGATGCCGGCGATGACCATGGAGTCGGTGCCCATGGCGAAGGTGCCGAGGGCGAGCAGGAGCAGGCGTACGGGCACGGGAAAGGCCCCCCGGGAAGATTGTTGGACGAACATGCAACCGTTTGATGCTCGTCAAACAATTGAGGATTGGTGGATGATTGTCAAACCATCCGCGTCGCCGCCCGGTGCGCCGACAACCCGAGACGCCGGAGTCGAGTCCATGACCGCAGACGAGCGGCTTGCCCAGCCCGCCACCGCCGACATCGACCTCGTCACGGTCCTGCACGCCCTCGGCGACCCGGTGCGCATGCGCCTGCTGCTCAGCTACGCCGACGGCGCCGAGCACTCCTGCGATCCGCGCGACCTGGGCCTGGACCACCTCCACAAGTCGACCGTCTCCCACCACATGCGCGTCCTGCGCGAAGCCGGCGTCACCACCACCCGCGTCGCCGGCCGCAACCGCTTCGTCAGCCTCCGGCGGGCCGACCTGGACGCCCGCTTCCCGGGCCTGCTCGACGCCCTGCTCGCCGCGGCGGGCGCGCCGGCCTGAGCGCGCCCGCGCGCGAACGAGGCGGATGCGCAACGGGCTCACACACCGAGCGGAAAGGGGCGGTCCGTGCCGACCATCAGGGGCGTGCTCTTCGACGTCGACGACACGCTGTTCGACTACTCCGGCTCCGAGGCGGCCGGCCTCCTGGCCCATCTGCGCGCGGGCGGCCGACCCGACGCCTCCGTCTCCCCGCAGGCGGCCCTGGAACTGTGGCGCGCCGTCACCGAAATCCAGTACGCGCGCTTCCTCGCCGGTGAACTCACCTTCCGCGCCCAGCAGTACGAGCGCACCCGCCGCTTCCTGGCCCACCTCGGCCGCGCCGACGCCGACCACCTCACCGACGAGCAGGCCGCCGCCTGGTTTGCCGGCTACGCGGCCCACCGCGACGCCGCCCGGGCCGCCTTCCCCGATGTGGCCCCCACCCTCGCCGCCCTCGCGCCCCGCTACCGGCTCGGCGTCGTCTCCAACTCCGACGCCGACCACCAGCGCCGTAAGCTCCATGCCGTCGGACTGCTCGACTACGTGGCCGACGCCTTCGTCTGCTCCGACCAGCACGGCGAGGCCAAACCCGCCCCCGGCATCTTCCTCGCCGGCTGCGCGGCCCTGGGCCTGCCTCCCGGTGAAGTCGCCTACGTCGGCGACAAGTACGTCCTCGACGCCGAGGGTGCCCACCGGGCCGGGCTGACCGCATTCTGGCTCGACCGCGCCGCCTCCCGCGCCCCGGTGGCGCCCGGCATCCGCGTCCTGCACACCCTCGACGACCTGCCCCGGGCCCTCGCCGCCGCCTGAGGCCGCCGGCTCGTCGTCCGCGTCCCCAGCCGCTGTGCCGAGCCGCTGTGCCTGGCTGCTGTGCCTGGCCGCTGCGTCCGGCCGCCGGGGCGCGGCTCCGGTCACGAAAACAGTAGCCATGGACATAGTAGCCATGTACAGTATTCGCCATGAGTTCAGCAGCCGAGAGCGCCACCACCGGTTTCCTGGTCTGGCGCCTGTCGATGAAGTGGCGCGTCGCGGTCGACCGGGCCCTCGCCCCGCTGGGCCTGACGCACGCGCAGTACGCCGTACTCGCCTCGCTGTACGGCATGGGGCGCTCCGGCCTGCGGCCCAGCCAGCGCCGGCTGGCCGACCACACCGGGCTGGAGGCGCTGTACGTCTCCAAGCTCGCCCGGGCGCTGGAAGGTGCCGCGCTGGTGGCACGCACCCGGGATCCGGACGACCCGCGCGCCATGCAGCTGACGCTCACCGAGCACGGACACGAGGTCACCGCCCGGTCCATCACCGCGGTCCAGGGACTGCTGGACCAGCTGCTGGAGCCGCTCGGCGGCCAACACGGGCCGCGCGCCCGCGAGTTCGCCCGCGATCTGGCCGTCCTGCTCGACGCACCTCTTGACCCGCGCACCGACGACGAGGAGCACCAGTCATGACCACCACGACCACCACCACGAGCACGACCGGGGCGCCCGCACCCCTCAACCCCCGCGCCATCGCCCTGGCCCACTACGCCTCGCGCGCCCTCCTGGAAGGCGTCCTCGCCCGCCACGGCCTCACCTTCGAGCAGAGCGTCGTCCTGCGGGCCGTCACCGCCGCCGGCGGCCGCATCGAGCGTGACGCACTCGTCATCGACGTCAACGGCTCGCTGAAGGCCGGCGAGGGGGCCGTGCGGGCCGTCCTCGACCGGACGGTTCGCGCCGGGCTGCTGGAAACGGACGCGGAGCAGCCCGCCCTGATCCGGCTCACCGACGCCGGACGCGAGCTCTTCGAACGCACCGGTGCCGAGACCGCCCCCATCACCGCCCGCGTGTACGCCGGCATCCCGGCCGAGGACCTCGCCGTCGCCGGCCGCGTGCTGGCGCTGGTCGCCGAGCGCGCCAACGCCGAACTGGCCCGCGCCTCGTAGGGGAGCGGAGGGCGGCCGGGCTCCGGCCGCCCTCCGCTCGGCCGGCCGATTGCGCGGGCCCGGACGCGACGTCGAGCCCCGCGGCAGCCGCCCTTGCCTCACTGCCCCGGGCGCTCGAAGGTCTCCACACTGCTGCGCCACGGCCCCTCGGCACTGCCGACCGGGTTGATCAGGACCACGAAGTCGGGGAGGGCGTCGGCGACGGGGAGGCCGCTCCCGTCACGGCTGCCGGGCTCGGCCTCCCAGTCGATCATGTGCACGGTGACGGCGTGCTCGCCCGGCTCCACCGGCACGCCCAGCACGGCGTCGTCCGGTTCCGCGCTCACGTCCTCGATCCCGCTCAGGCAGGCCAGCCCCGTGGAGACGAACAGATAGGGCGAGGAGGAGACGGCGAGGCGGCCCGCCTCACGCCTACTCAGCTCGGCCGGTCGGCCCTGGACACCCACCCGAACCAGCAATCCGAAGGCTCCGTCGACGCCGATGTTCACGGGTACGAAGGAGCTGGCACGGATGTGCCGCGACACGTCCTCGTCCTCCAGCAGCTCCCGCTCCCACGAGTCGTGGTCCACGACACGTCGGAAAGCCGCCGGATCCCAGAGCCCCAGCATCCCGGCACTCGTGGCCACCGCTGCTGCGGAAGCCCGCACACCGGGCCGGTCTCCACCGGTCATCTCGTCCTCCAGGCGTCATCCGCCGCGCGTCTGCTGCGGCAGGACCACCCATCCTGCCGGCCGGGACCGACAGGGCGGCGCGGCGCTGCGGCGTGCTCGCCGCGTCGCGGGCGGTCCGTCGGGGATTCCGGAACGACCGGTTCCGAGCGCCGACGACGCCCCACGGGCCCGGTGCCACCCTCAGTGCCGCGTGAACGCCACGATCTCCGCCAGCGGCGGATCGTAGCCGTGGGCGGTGTCCACGCACAGCCGTGGAACGCCCGGCAGGGAAAGCGGCGTGAAGTCGTCCAGCAGGTTGCCCGTGCCGGACGGGGCGGCGAGCAGCTCGCGGTCGGCGTGCGCGCCGCGGTGCCCGCCGGTGGCCAGGCGGGCGGCGATCCGCCGCCGGGCCAGCGCCCGTTCCACCTCGCAGTGCACCACCCGCAGTTCGGCGTGCGCGGCCAGCGGCTCCAGACCGGGGCGCCACACCCGGTCCTGGAACGCGGCCTCCGCGACCACGCTCACCCCCGCGCGCACCAGCACCCCCAGCACCTCGAAGAACACGGCCCGCACCGTTCCGTCGACCCCGCCGGGCTCGACACCCGCAGAGTCGGCGGTGCCTGCGGCACTCGAAGTGCCGGCGGTGCCCGCGTGTACGAGGCCCTCCTTCAGCTCGTCCCGGCACACCGCCGGACAGCCGACCGCCCCCGCCAGCGCGTGCGCCAGCGTCGTCTTGCCGCTGCCCGGCCCGCCGCTCACCACGATCAGCACCGCCCGCCTCCCGTCCCACCCGCACTCGCCACGACGGTACGCCGCCGTGCCGGATTCCGTCGGCCGCGCGCTCCCCTCCCGGCGGGCGGCCCGGCAGGCGGCCGGGGCGGCGCCCGCCGCCAACTCGGCTGAGGCCCCGACCGGTTGCGACCGAGCGGGGCGAAACCCCAGGGCCCCCGGCTCGTTGTCCGGTGCGGGTCACCTGACGGCCGAACCGCCAGCGGCGCCCCGGCCCCGACGAAGAGGATGTTCCATGACCGACACCCAGACGGGCGTTGCCCGTCGCAGCGGCAGCCCGGACTCGGCGGTGGACCGCGTCGCCGACTTCTACGGCGCCTACATCGACGCCGTCTCCGACGGAACGGACGACCTCTCCGACGAGCTGCGCGCCCACTACCTCACCGAGGACCTGCGCCAGCGGCTGGCGGCCTGGGAGGAGGCCAACCACGCCGACGGCGTGCTGCGCGCCCAGGACGTGCCCACCGCCTGGTCAGCGGCGTACCACGACTCCGGCGCCGGGCACCTGTTCACCACCGTCACCCTCACCTGGGGCACCGGGCCGGACGCCGGGGACACCCGGCTCGCGGTGCAGAGCGACCTGAGCACCAAGTTGATCTCCGACATCGAGGACGCCTAGGCCTCCTGACGGCGGGCACCCGCTCGGCGCCGCTCAGGCCAGGGCGGCCGCCAGCCGCCGGGCCAGCGTGGCGTAGGGCCGGCAGTCCACCACCGGCAGGCCGTGGGCCCGGGCCTGGTCGGCGAGCCAGGCGGAGTAGCGGGCGCTGACCTCGGCGCGCTCGGGCTGCGGGCCGAGGTCGGGCTCCCGGTCGGCGTAGTTGGCGCTGATGCGCGCCGGGTCGTGCTCGTGCAGGAAGACCGCCCGCACCCGGCGGCCGCGCCGCCCGGCCTCGGCCGCGCAGCGGGCGGCGGCGGCCGGGGTGAGGTAGTCGCCCTCGATGACGGCCGGCACGTCCACGGTCAGCCGGTTGCGCACCACGCCGAGCAGGGCCTCGTCCAGGGCGTGGGCGGTGGCGATCTGCAGCTCGAGCACCCGCTGCGCGTCCGGCGACTCCTCCGGCGACTCCTCCGGAGAGCCGGTCCGGGAGCCCGTCGGGTCGTCCGGGGCGTGGAGGTCGTCGTCCCCCTGGGCGTCGAAGTGGTGCAGGCCGGGGTGGGTGGCGGGGGTGGTGGCGGCCTGCAGCGCGGCGACCACATCGTCGAACTCCACCGTGAACGCGCCGTGTCGGGCGGCGAGGGCGGCAGCGGCGCGGCTCTTGCCGAGGCCGGACGCACCGCCGATGAGCAGGACGTCCCAGGGGCTGTGGTCGCTGTGCATACGGGCACGGTAGACGGTTCCCGGCGCGTCGGGTCCGCTGGGGGTGGAGCGGGCCGCCGGGCCCTGAGTGCCAGTGGCCCGCGTCACGGGGTGGGGTGCGCGGACCCGGTGCCGTCCAGCCGGTGCTGCCAGGCGGTGAGCAGGGTCTGGAGGGCGGCGGCCTCCTCAGGGCTGAGGTGGGCGAGCAGGCGGTGTTCGTTGCGCATGTGGGCGGTGAACGCCTCGTCGATCAGGCGCAGGCCGGCTTCGGTGAGGCCGACCACCCGGGCCCGCCGGTCGTCCTCGGCGGGGCGGCGGGTGACCAGCCCGGCGCGTTCCAGGCGGTCGATCCGCTTGGTCATCGCGCCGGTGGTGACCATGGTGTGCGCGGCGAGTTCACCGGGGGCCCGCTCGTACGGGGCGCCGGCGCGCCGCAACGCCGCGAGCACGTCGAACTCGCCCTCGCCGAGGCCGTAGCGCTGGTAGACGAGCGTGAGCTCGACGGTCAGGCGGGCGGCGAGGCGGTGCAGGCGCCCGATCACGGCCTGCGGGGAGACGTCGAGGTCGGGGCGCTCGCGCCGCCACTCGGCCTGGATCAGCGCGACATGGTCAACGTCCGGGTGCATGCGACCACCCTATCGGGATAGCTTCCCGGGAAGCTAGATTACCTTCCATGGAAGCGAAACTCCGCTGGGCCCTCCTGACCGCGCTCGCGCCGCTCGCCTGGGGCACCAACTACTGGATCACCCACGCCTACCTGCCACCCGACCGCCCGCTGTGGGGCGCCACCCTGCGCGCCCTGCCCGCCGGCCTGCTCCTGCTCGCCCTCGTCCGCCGCCGCCCCCGCGGCCCCTGGTGGCGCCGCAGCGCCCTGCTCGGACTCCTCAACACCGCACTCTTCTTCGTCCTGCTCTACCTCGCCTCCCAGTCGCTGCCCACCAGCACCGCCGCCACCGTCATGGCCGCCTCGCCCCTGGTCATGCTGTTCACCGCCTGGGCGCTCGCCGGCCAGCGCCCCCACCCGGCGCACCTGGCCGGAGCCCTGGTGGGACTGGCGGGCGTCGCACTGGCCCTGCTCGGCCCGCTCGGCGCGCTCAACCGGACCGGCCTGGCGGCCTCGGTGGGAGCGATGCTGGTCTCCTGCGTCGGCTACGTGCTCTCCGCCCGCTGGCGCGACGGCGCCGACCCGCTGGCCGCCACCGCCTGGCAGCTGACCGCCGGTGCGCTGCTGCTGCTGCCGTTCGCCGCCGTCGTCGAGGGCGCGCCGCCCCCGCAGTCCACCCCCACCCTGCTCGCCTTCGGCTACACCGCCCTGGTGGCCACCGCGCTCGCCTTCGCCTGCTGGTTCGCCGGGCTGCGCCACCTGCCGGCCGGAACCGTCGGTCTGCTCGGACTGCTCAACCCGCTGGCCGGGGTGCTGCTGGGCACCACACTCGACGGGGATGCCTTCGGGACGCGCCAGGGCGCGGGACTGGCCCTGGTGGCCACCGGCATCCTCCTCGGGCGCCCCCGCCCCGCGCGCCACGCCGACCCCGCCCAGGTCGCGGCCCCGAACGCGGCCCCGGACCCGGACCCGGCCCCGGCCCCGGACGCGGGCTCGCGCTTGCCCCGACGGCCGGTGCCGTGATCGGATGGCGGGCAGCATCGCGTACCGGTGGCGGACTGCGCCAGGCATGGAGGTGCCGGACCGAAGGGACCACCCACCGTGGCTTCCTCCGCCGACGGCCGCACGGCCGCCCTCAGCGCCCAACTCGCCCGAGCACACCGGGATCTGCGCCGCCACCTCACCGAGGTCCGAACCGGACTCGGCCGTCGCCGCCCGGCCGGCGGCGACACGCTCCTCACCCACTGCCTGGCGTTCTGCACGGCCCTGACCAACCATCACCAGGGCGAGGACGAGGGCCTGTTCGCCGCCCTGGTGCGCGAACGGCCGGACCTCGCACCGACCGTGGCCGCCCTCGTCGAGGACCACGGCCTCATCGCGGGCATCCTCACGCGCGTCCGCGAACTCGCCGAAGAGGCCGAGCGGGCCACCGCCTCACCGGACGGCGACCTCGAGGCGATCGGACGGGAACTCGACGGCCTGGCCGCCATCATGGAGTCCCACTTCGGCTACGAGGAACGCGCCATCGGCGCCGCGCTGGACGCCGGGGTGCCCGACGACGGCTGGCGGGAGCCGGTCCTGCACTTCCGGGCGCCGTAGCGCCTCCGCCGCCCGCCTCCTGCTGCTCGCCCCCTGTCGCTCGCCCCCTGGTCCGGGGTTCTCGCTGTCGCCGAACCGGCAGCCGAGGCGAGGTGGGGGGCGGTTCGCCGGGCGGGGGTGTGGACGAGCGGGTGCCAGGAGACGGCGCCGCCCCGCTGTCCGTCGGCCGTCTCCAGGGCGCCCCTCGAACCCGCTCGAAGCGCAGGTCGGGGTACGCCCGGCGGGCGAGGTCGATGAACGCGGGGGACAGGTCCACCCCGAACCCGTCCGGTCCGAGTTCCCGGCTTCGTCCCGGTACGGGGCGTGCCTCACCGTCAGGGCGTGGAGGCCCTGCCCTCATGCGTGCCGGGCGCCGCTGCCCGTAGGCTGGGCGGGCCGCAAGGCGGCGCGCAGAACAGCGCGAACAGCGACAAACCGATACACCGATACACCGATACACCGACACCCGACAGAGCGGCATCCGGCGGGCCGACACCCGGCGGACCACGACCCACAGAGCGACGGAAGCAGGCAGGCAGGGCATGCAGTTCGATGACCAGGGCGACCTCGACACCTCACAGGTGGACGACCGGCGCGGTGTGCCGGGCGGGAAGGTGGCCATCGGCGGCGGGGCGGCGGGTCTGATCGTGGTGCTGCTGGCGGTCGTCCTCGGCGTGGACCCGCAGCTGCTGGGCCTGTCGTCGGGCTCCGGCTCCGGCACCTCGTCCTCGTCCGGCGTGCGCACCGACGGCCAGGTCCAGCAGTCCTGCAAGAGCGGCGCCGACGCCAACAAGCGCCAGGACTGCCGGATCACGGCGGTGACCAACAGCCTCCAGGAGTTCTGGCGCACCGAGCTGCCGGCCCGCACCAAGATCGCGTACAAGAGCGCCCAGACGGTGCTGTTCACCGACCGGGTCTCCACCGCCTGCGGGCCGGCGACCTCGGCGGTGGGCCCGTTCTACTGCCCCGGCGACCAGAAGGCCTACTTCGACCTGGGGTTCTTCGACGAGCTGTCCTCCCGCTTCGGCGCCAAGGGCGGTCCGTTCGCCGAGTCCTACGTCGTCGCCCACGAGTACGGCCACCACATCCAGACCCTGACCGGCACGATGCAGAAGGTCGGGAACGACCGGCAGGGCGCGAACAGTGCCTCGGTGCGTCTGGAACTGCAGGCCGACTGCTACGCGGGGGTGTGGGCGCACCACGCCACCACCACCCCGCAGCCCTCCACCGGCCGTCCGCTGATCGCCTCGCTCACCGACCAGGACATCGCCGAGGGCCTGGACGCGGCCGCCGCCGTGGGCGACGACCGGATCCAGAAGCAGGCCACCGGGAGGATCAACCCGGAGGCGTGGACGCACGGTTCCTCGGACCAGCGCCGGGCCTGGTTCACCACCGGCTACCGCAGCGGCGACCTCGCCCGCTGCGACACCTTCTCCGGCAAGATCTAGGAGGGCTCCTGCCGCCCGCCGGCCCAGTCCCAGCCGGTGAGCGCCTCGCGCAGGGCCCGGGCCGGGGCGGGCGGGTGTGCCGCGCCGGCCCAGTACAGGGTCAGGGCGCGGCGGCAGTCGGGGCTGTCGACGCCGACCCACTCCAGCGGGACGCGGGTGGCCGTGCGCCGGGCGATGTCGGGCACCAGGCCGATGCCCAGGCCCGCGCTGATCAGTTCGGCGATGGCGCCGGCCTCGTCGCCCTCGCAGACGATCCTCGGCGTCAGGCCCTGCGCCGCGAACAGGCGGTCCAGCAGGCGGCGCTGCCAGTGCCCGGGGCGGGCGGCGATGAAGGGCTCCTCGGCGAGTTCCCCGACGTCCACCGACGCGCGCCCGGCCAGCCGGTGGCCGGGCGGCACGGCCAACCCGACCTCCTCGTCCAGGAGCGGGGCCGACTCCAGGCCCTCGGCGGGGATCGGCTGCGAGGCGACGGCCAGGTCGATGTCCTGGGCCCGCAGCCGGCGGGCCATCTCGGCGGCCGGGAGCTGGTGCAGCTCGATCTCCACGGCGGGGTGCGCCCGTTTGAACGCCGCGAGCGGGGTGCTGAAGGCCAGGAAGGTCTCGGAGGCCAGCCGTACCGTCCCCGATCCGTCCCCCGTCGCCTCGGCCACCGCCCGGCGCCCGGCCTCCAGTTCACCGAGGGCCCGTTCGACGTAGCCGCGGAACAGGTGCCCGGCGGGGTTCAGCCGCAACCGGCCGCCCCGCTCGAACAGCGGCGCGCCCAGCTCCGCCTCCAGCCGGGCGACGGACCGGCTCAACGAGGGCTGGGCGACGCGCAGTTCCTCCGCCGCCCGGCTCAGGTGCTCCAGCCGCGCGACCGCGAGGAACTGGGTGAGCGTGTTCAGGTCCACCGTCGGCCCCCGGGTTCCATGCCGTCCACGGCATAACGTCATAGCAATACTGATCTTAGACACGATACCCGCCAGGTCATAACGTCGGAGGTGGTCACGCACCGGGCAACACCGAGCTCCGGTGCGGCAGTTCAGGAGAGGACGTTCCATGGCCATCGCAGCCGGCAGGCCCACCCCGGGCACCGCGGCCCGGTCCGGCACGGGGGTGCGGACCGGGCCCGCCGGATGGGTCCTGCGCACCCTGACCGGCGCGCACCTGGTCGCCGTCTGCGGCCAGCCCGTCTTCGCCGGTGTCTACCTCAGCGGCGACTTCGACGCCCTGCGCTGGCACGAGCTCGGCGCGAACCTCACCACCTCCCTCGGCTACGCGCAGCTGGTCGCGGCCGGGGTGCTGTGGGCCCGCGCCCGCCGCTCCTGGCCCTTCACCGCCACGCTCGTCGTGGTCGCCGCCGAGACGGTGCAGTACTTCGCCGGCCTGGACGGCGCGCTGTGGCTGCACCTGCCGCTGGGCGTGGCGACCATCGCCGGCCTGGTCGTCCTGGCGGGCGCCGTGTGGCGCGCGCCGTTCCCCGGCCGCACCGGGCAGCAGGAGGCGGGCGATGACTGACCGCCACCGGCTCGCCGAGAGCGACGGCCTGTCCCGGCGCCGGCTGCTGGGCATCGGCGGGGCGCTGGGCCTGCTGGCCGCCGGCGCCCTGACCTCCTCCGCCGCGCTCGCCCGCCGCCCGGCCGCCACCGGCGCCGAGCTGCGCAGCGAGGTGCCCCTGCCGCCCGCCCACCAGGTGCCGCTGCCACTGCCCGCGGTCCTGTCGCCGGTCGCCACCTCGGGCGGCGCGGACCGGTACGAGATCACCCAGCGGCAGGTGACCGCCGAGATCCTGCCCGGCGTCAGGACACCGCTGTGGACGTACGGCGGCACCTTTCCCGGCCCCACGATCGAGGCCCGCCGCGGCCGCCCCGTGATCGTCACCCACCGCAACGAGCTGCCGGTGCCCACGGTCGTCCACCTGCACGGCGGACGCACCCCGGCCGACTCCGACGGCTACCCGACCGACCTCGTCCTGCCCACCGGCTGGCCCGCCCCCGCTACCGGCTCGCAGAGCATGCCCGGCATGGCGGCGATGCCAGGGATGCCCGGGACGGCGACGATGTCGGCCATGCCGGGCATGCCAGGCATGCCAGGGATGGCGGGCATGCCGGGGACGCCGGGCGGGGGCCGGATGGACGACCCCCGGGCCGTCACCACCACCCTGACCCGCGAGTACACCTTCCCCAACGACCAGCGCCCCACCATGCTCTGGTACCACGACCACCGCATGGACTTCACCGCCCCGGCCGTCTGGCGCGGCCTGGCCGGTCTGCACGTCGTGCGCGACGACGCCGAACAGTCCCTGGGCCTGCCCGCCGGCGAGCGCGAGCTGCCCCTGGTGATCACCGACCGGGCGTTCGCCGCCGACGGCACCCTCCAGTACCCCTCCCTCGACCCCGAGCTGCGGAGCCGCCCCGGCGTCACCGAGCCCCACCTCGCCGGCGTCCTCGGCGACGTCATCCTGGTCAACGGCGCCCCCTGGCCCGTCCGCGAGGTCGACGCCGCCCGCTACCGCCTGCGCCTGCTCAACGCCTCCAACGCCCGGCACTACGAGCTGGAGGCGCTCTGCGAGGACGGACGCCGCCTCGACCTCGTCCAGATCGGTGCCGACCAGGGCCTGCTCGCCGCCCCCGTCACCCACCGCTTCCTGCCGATCGCGCCGGCCGAACGCTACGACGTCGTCGTCGACTTCGCCGGCCTGCCGCCCGGCAGCCTGGTCAGGATCCGCAACCGGCTCGGCACGGCACGCACCCGCGACGTGCTGGCCTTCCGAGTCGCCCGAACCGCCCGCGACGACAGCCGCATCCCCGCTGCGCTCGCCGCCGACCTACCGGACTGGCGCCGCCAGGACGCGGTCCGCGTACGGGACTTCGCCTTCCGGGCCGGGCGCATGGACGGCGGCCACGGCTGGCTGATCGGCGGCCGCCCCTTCGACCCGGCCCGCTCGGACGTCACGGTCGGTCTGGGCGACGTGGAGGTGTGGCGGTTGATCGCCGACGTCCACCACCCCGTTCACCTGCACCTGGTGGGCTTCCGGATCCTCTCCCGCGGTGGCAAGCCCCCGCTGCCCCACGACGCCGGGCTCAAGGACACCGTCTCCTTGCGGCCGGGGGAGTCCGCGGAGATCATCACGCGCTTCGACGGCTACCGCGGCCGCTACCTCTTCCACTGCCACAACGCCGAACACGAGGACATGGGGATGATGGCCAACCTCGAAGTCATCTGACCCGCACGCCGGCGGTCGGTGGCCGGCGCCCTCCGGCCGTGGCCGTGGCTGCGGCCGGAGGGCGGCCGTGCAGGGAGCGGGCCGGGGTGGCCCCGAACGCACGGGTCACGCGCGTGGGCCGTCTCACCGGGGTTCGACCGTCGGCCGGTTCCGCAGGCAGGCGGTACTGTGCGCGGATGCAGCCAGGCAGGATCTCCGCGGTGGGGGATTCGACGGCGCGAACTGGGCGGAGGGGTGTCCGGGTGACTGGCCAGACGGTGAAGATGGCGGCGCTCTGCGAGTGCGGCGACATGGCGGTGCGGCAGGTGAACCAGTTCGTCAACTTCGGCAAGGTCTGCTGGGATGCCGAGTTCCACTGCGACAGCTGCGGCTCCCGTCGGTGCGAGTACGCCGGATCGGGGTCGGCGCCCGACGATGGGTGGCGACAGGCGCTGCTGGCAGAGAATGGAGCTACCAGGCTGCGGCTGGCCGGTCCCGTACCAAGTCTGGTCCAGGCCATGAAGGTCTTCCGCGAAGTCCCGGGCGTCACATTGCCGCAGGCTCGGGGGCTTGCCGAGCAGCTGAGCAGCGACGGGGTGGTGGGCACCCTGGCGGAGATGGAGTCCTTGAAGACGCGGCTCCAGCTCCGCGGGGTCCCGGTAGCCGTCGAACAGATGGCGGGGCCCGGGACCCCACCCGGTCACACTCAGAAACCGACTTGCTGCGCCTCCTCGTCCTCCTCGTCGAAGGGGTAGGGCGGGATGGTCCACCGCATCGCCATCTCGCCCGCGTCGTCGGCCTCGAGCGTGACCGGGTAGACCTGGTCGGCGTCGCGACCGCCGTGGTGCCTGACCGAGTGGTCGCCCTGATCCCATTCGATGCCGAGCACCCGGCAGCCGCCCACCTCGATCGCCCCGACGTGGAGCGGGTGGTGCCACCCGGCGCGGCGGAACCGGTGGTAGTCGGTGTGCTTGTCGATCGAGACCATGAGGCCCCTGCCGTGGAGGCGGTCGCGCCAGGCGGAGAGTTCGGCCGCGCGGGCGGCCGCCTCGGCCAGCGGGAGGTCGAGCCAGCCGTGCGGCCCGTCCACGCCGTACTGCGCGATCCGTTCACCGCCGAACCGAGCGTGCGCGTCGTCCTCGTACAGGCCCCAGTAGAAGAGGTCGGCGAGCCCGTCGGCCGGTTCGTCCTCCATCCCTGTCCACGCGTGCAGCCCCACGGCGTCGCCGATCGCCATCCCGCACCGGTCGACCGGCAGATCCCCGAGGCGGATCGGCGCGGATCGGTCCGCGGCTTCCGGCCACGGGAGCCCGAGGGCGATCTCCAGGGTCGCGATCGTCGGCTCCTCGTCGAACGGGGACGGCGAGGTGCTCGCTCTCACCCTCAACGGCCGGTCGTCGGCAGCGGGGACCGCGACCGCCTCGCACAACTCCTCGCGAAGATGTCCTCCCCCCGCCGACGCCGCCGCCCTGGCGCGCTCGGGGAGTGGCTCGTCCAGCTCCCGCCAGAAGTCGATCCACCCGGCCATGCCGAGCACCAGCACACCGGACGGCGCATCGACGGATCCCAGGTCAGTGAAAGTCTCGTGCACCCACCGATTGTGCCCTCCAGGTGCGACAACGTCCGACCGGACGCAGTGCCGCGGCTCGAACGGACGTGGCCTTTTCCGTCCGGTGTGACGATCTGATTCCGGACAGTGACGATCGTGATCGGGTCGGCCCCGGACGATCGGCCCCTCCGCTCCCACGCGGCACCGCGACCCTGGTCCCGGCATGACCATGTGCCGCACCCCCAGGGGAGGGCAGTTGATGCGCACCGCCCGTCAAGTCGATCTCCTCCGTACCGAAGTCGGCAACGGACTCTCCGAACTGCGCACCGCCGGCGAGGCGTTGCGCACCGAGCTGCTGCAGGCCGTCACCGAAGGCCTGCGCGGGCACAGCGAGGCCCTCGCCGAGCTCGCCGGAGAGCGGCAGGAGGCCGAGCTCGCGCACCGGGACAGCCGGAAGCTGCAACGCCAGCTCGCCGAGACGCGTGACGAACTGCACCGGGTCCGGCTCCTCGCCGCCGAGGCCGGAACGGTCCGGACGACCGCCGCGGCAGGCGCCGACGCGGCGAACGCCCCCGACCGGCTCGTCACCGGTACCGGTGCCTCCGAAGACCCGTCGGCCGAGCCCCGGACCGGGCCGCCGGAGCCCACCGCCACCGAAGCCCCGCTGCCCGAGACACGTTGCCCCTTGCTGAAGGAGACCGCCGTGCCCGACAACGTCCCGGCCGAGGAGTCGAACAGCCCGGAGACCGGCATCACCGCCGAGCAGGCGAACCAGATCCTCGAACTGCTCGGTCGCCTCGTTCCCGCCTCCGCCCTCACCCCCGCCTCGGCTCCCGCCCCCGATGCCGCTACCGCACCCGCCCCGCAGCAGCGGCCCGCCGGGCAGGGCGTCCCGCTCCCGTCCGCCGCGACCGGAGGCGTCACCGACCTGATTCCGGCGGCCCTGGCCTGGAACGCCCACGTGGCCACCCTGCTCAAGGCCGCGGCCGTCAACACCGTGGCCGTCTCGTGCAACCCCCACACCTGGGAGTTCCTCGAGCAGCGGGTCGAGGGCGCCGAACACTTCGCCGAGCAGGACCTCGCCCCGCGCCCGCGCGGCAGTGCCGGCGAGGACCACGGTGACAACATCCTCTCGGGGCGCAGTGTGATCGCGTTGCTCAACGCCCTGCGGACCGCCGTGTACGCGGGCACCGGGCAGGAGGTGGAGACCTGGGCTCTGGCGGTGACCTGCTACGAACGGATCGCCGAGGTCGTCAACGCCACGCGGCCCGGCGGTGACGGTCAGGAGCCGGCCCGGCCCCGCATCGTCCTGGACGACCTGAGCGTGAGGTCCGCGAGCTGAGGAGCGGCGGCGGCGCCGGCTGATCCGCACTGCGGGTGTGTGCGGTCCTGACCGCGACGGCCGCTCGAGGCTGATCCGTCGCCGGCGCCCCGCCACCGTCCCGCCGAGGCGTCAGCACCGTACGCCTCCCCCCGCGGCACCGCCCGGACGGCGGGGACCGGGACGGCGGGAACCAGGACGGCGGGAACCGGGACGGCGGGAACCGGAACGGTGGGGGCCCGCCCGCCCCGGCGTCCGCTACCAGCACCGCTCCAGGAGAGCGAGGCCGGTCGGGGTGGCGGTGTGGAGGGCGGTGTTGCGGTCCCGCAGGGTGGTGATGAGGCCGGCTTCGCGCAGGACGGTGGCGTGCTGGCTGGCGCCGGAGGCGGTGATGCGCAGGGCACCGGCGAGTTCGCCGGTGGTGCAGCCGGGGCGCTGGGCGATGGTGTGCAGGACGGCTGCGCGGGTGCGACCCAGCAGGGCGGACACCGGCGCGGGGGCGGTGCCGAGGGCGGTGTCGAGGGCGGGGCGCGCGACGAGGAGGGGGCCCGTGGCCGGGTCGTAGTGGGCCGGGTAGGCGAGGACGGGCTGGGGTTCGGTGTCCGGGTCGACCAGGGGAGCCCGGGTGGCGAACACCGAGGGCGTCAGCAGCAGACCCCGGCCCTGCAGGTGGACGTCACCCTCGATGCCGGACAGCAGGTCGACTTCCAGGACGGGCGGCCGCCAGCGGATCCGCGGCGGGTACAGCCCGTTCAACAGCCGTTCGACGCCACCGTGCAGCATCTGCCGGGCCCGCAGCGCCCGGTCGGCGGCGAGGCCGGCGCTGATCTGCGGCCAGTAGGGCGCGAGCACCGTCGAGTGGACCTCCCCGAGGGCGTCGGCGAGCTGCCGCAGGAGGCCGGGGTCCTCGCCGAGGCGGTGCGCCCAGCCGGGCAGGCGCTGGTGGTCGGCGACGGAGGCCAGGGAGGCGCGCAGCTGGGTCCGCGGGGTCGCGGCGACCCGTTCCAGCAGTTCGGGGAGGGTGCCGCTGCCGCTCGGGCTCAGGAACGTGGGCGACCAGCCGTGCACGGGTGTCAGGTCGAGCACCATGCGGGCTCGCGGTGTGAGGCGGGCGCGGGTCTCGCGGCGCCACGCGCCGAACCGCAGGTCGTGGTTGCGGTCCTGCAGGACGCGCAGCGCGATGCTCAACTCGTCGAGCGGTAGGGCGCTCTCGGCGACGCGGGTGCGTGCCAGGTCCGCGCTGGTGAAGTGGAACCGGTAGACCATCCGTCCCCCCACGTGTCCGCGACGGCAGCGGCTCTTGAATCGAGCATGCCACGAATTTCGCGTGATTCGCCCTTGTTCAGCGGAGGTTGAAACAGGGCGACCGGCCAGGGGCCCGAAACAGATGCTGGTGCGGGAAGGCGGGCCGGGCGGTTCCGGTCCGCGCCTCACCGCCCGCCCAGGGAGTGGGTCGGGCCACAGACAGGAGTCGAGATGACCTCACGCAGCAAGGCAGTCCGGGCGATCGGCATCGCCCTCGCCGGTCTGAGCGTCCTGTGCGGCGCCACCACCGCGGCCGCCGCCCCGGCGCAGCCGGCCTCCGCCCAGCGGTTCGAGGCGCAGGCCCGGGCCGCCGGGCTGACCGCCGGCCAGGCCTCCTCCCTCCAGGAGAAGGTGGACTCCTACCTCGCCACCGTGGGCGGCACCCAGGTGGCCCCCAACCGGATCCAGCTCGCCGGCGCCACGGTGTACGTGGCCGTGCCCGGCGAGGAACACCCGCGTGACCTGACCGGCACGGCCGGGGCCGTGTCCTACGACCCGTGCGCCGGCGGAGGCGCCGACTACAAGCACATGTGCGCCTACCGCGGCACCTGGTACACGGGCGACGAGGTGGACATGTACAACTGCGCCCGCTACTACTTCAGCACCTGGTCCGGCCCCGGCTCCTGGGACAACAACCAGACCACCGGCACCGTCGCCCGCATGTACGGCGCCAGCGGCGCCTGGGTCTTCTCGACCAAGCCCGCCCACAGCTCGGACCCGAACGGCAACTGGACGCCGGTCCACAGCATCGTCAACTGCTAGGCCGCCGCCCCGGGCCCCAGCCCCCCGGCTGAGGCCCGCGCAGCGAACCACCCTGGGGCCAGGCCCGGTGCATCCGCGCCGGGCCCGGCCCGTCGCGTCCACCTGTCCCGCTACCCGCCCGGCACGCCCGGCCCCCGGACGCTGCTCACCCGATCGAGCGACATCGCCAGCCGCTCCCGCAGTCCCCGGTGGCAGCATGGCACCTCATGGACTATCAGCAGTGTACGGACCACCTCCGCGAGCTGTACCGGCTCCCGCGGACGGAGCGCGACGCGAGGCGCGGCAATCTGCCCGAGCTGCTGACGGCGCTCGGCCGCCCGCAGGACGGGCTGCGCGGGGCGATGGTGGTCGGCACCAACGGCAAGGGTTCCACCGCCGCCTTCGCCGTCGCGGCGCTGTCCGCGTCCGGTCAGCGGGTGGGCAGCATGCCGAGTCCGCACCTGCAGGAGCCGCGTGAGCGGGTCCGGATCGACGGACGGCCGGTCAGCCGCGCCGAGTTCGCGGCCGCCTTCACCGAGGTGGTGGCGGCGATCGAGGAGCACCACCTGCCGCTGTCCGCCGCCGGCCTGTGCACCGCGGTGGCCGTCGCCCACTTCCGGCGGGCCGGCGCCACCCACGTCGTGGCCGAGGCGTCCATCGGCGGGCGCAGGTCCGCGGTCCGGGCCCTGGAGCTCGACGTCAAGGTGATCACCGGCGTCGGACTCGACCACACCGACCTGCTCGGCGGCACCTTGGCGCAGATCGCCAGAGCCAAGGCCGGCGCCGTGCGCGACGGCGACCACGTCGTACTCGGCCGCCTGGACCCGCAGGCCCAGACGGCCGTCGAAGAGGTCCTGGCCGGCCGCACCGGCCTCACCCTCTGGCAAGTCGACCGGCACATCCACTGCACCGCCCGCCCCGGCGGCACGGCCGGCGCCACCGTGCTCGACGTCGCGACGCCGCGCGGCGAACACCGCGCCGTGCCCTGCCCCCTGCCCGGCACCCACCAGCACCACAACCTCGCCCTCGGCCTCGCCACAGCGGCCGCGCTCGCCGAGCGCGGCCACGCCCGGACCCCGACGGACGAACCCCTGCGCCGGGCACTGGCCGCCACCCGCTGGCCCGGCCGGCTCGAACTGCTCACCGACGCCCGGCTGGACGGCTGGCACGGCCGGGTCCTCCTGGACGGAGCCCACAACCCGCAGGGCGTGGCCACCGTGGTCCCCGAGATCGAACGCATCGCGGGAGCGGCCGACAGCCCCCGCACCCCGCGGGCCGCCGTCGTCTTCGCCGCGACGCGCGGCAAGGACGCGCCCGCGATGCTCGCCGCGCTGCCCGACCGGTGGCCGCTGGTCCTCACCCGCACCGGCTCGCCCGACGCCGGCGATCCCGCCCCGCTGCACACCGGACTGCCACCCGCTCGGCGCGCCGGCGCCGTCACCGCCCCCGACACCGCCACCGCACTGCGCAGGGCGGCCGACCTGGTAGGCCCCGGCGGCCTGGTCGTGGTGCTCGGATCGCTGCGGCTGGTGGGCGAGAGCCGCACCGCGCTCGGCCTGCCCCCGGCCTGACCGGTGGGCGGCGCCGCCCACCGTGTCCCCGAGGCCGCCCACCGGGCCCGGCAGGCCGGCGACGGCGCGGCGCCCGGCTGGTCGTCGCACCGCCGACCGCGGTGAAAACGGCGACGGCAGGGCTGCGCCCCGCCGCGGAGCTCCACGGATGACCGCTCCCGGGCGGGGCCGCCGGTGCGGCCCCGCCCGGGGTCAGCTCAGAGCTCCGTGTGCCAGGGGTCGCCCTTGACCTGGCTGGTGGTCGGCGCGGACTGGATCATCGCCAGCCGGTTGGCGACGTCCAGCAGCGTCCGGAAGACCCCCAGGCTCGGGATGGAGACGGCGGGCGGGTTCTCCCCCCGGTCGAGCCGCTGGGAGAAGTCGGACAGGTTGCCCCAGTTGTGCTCCAGGTCCTGCAGGTTGCCCGGGAGCCCGTTGATGGTGCGCCCGCCGTTGGCCATGACGGTCGCCTCGAGGCTGTAGATCTCCCAGAACCGGGCGGCCTCCGAGGTGAACTGGATCAGCGACATCAGCGACCGGGCCACGTGCTGGCTGTCGGGGCCGGGGTTGGTCGTGTACGCCAGGTTGAAGATCGCGTCCCGTGCGCTGCCGAAGCTGAACTGGATGCCGCCGAGCGCGCGGTTGGCCACCTGGGAGAGGGCGCCGTAGTTGGAGGAGGTGCGCAGGCTCTCGAACCGGCCGCTGGGGAGCAGGCCGACGCTCGAGTCGTTGCCCCGCCGGATGTTGTTCATGACCTCGCCGAGGTTGTACGGCCGGCGGCCGCCGTCGCCGGTCTCCACGAAGTAGTAGGTGACGCCGTTCATCGCCGTGAAGCCGCGGACGTAGAGGTCTCCGGGGCTGATCCACAACTGCACGCGGGCGGAACCGGAGTTGAGGTCGGCCCGGATCAGCTCGTTGCCCGACGCCGCGACCTGGGTCTGCCGCATGCGCTGCTGCCAGTCGTGGCCCGAGGCTTCCCGCAGGCTGGTGATGAAGCGCGTGTAGCTCTGCTGCATGGCGTTACCCGCCTCGTCGAGGTCGAGCCAGACGTGCCTCACCGATCGGAAGGGCACATCGGCGCTCGCCGTGCCGGCGCTGCCGACGAAGGCGGTGAAGGCGATGCAGAGCAGTGCGAGCACGGTCGTGATCCTCGCCAAAGGAGTGCGGGACCGCGGGTGAAGATTCATGTCATTCCTCGGAAGCGGTCGTCCGCGTGCGTCGACGCGCGCGGACGAGCCTGGTGAACACCGCCCGCGCGGTAGACGCGATCGGGGGCCGGGACGCTGCCCGGCCTTCACCGTCCCGCAGGCGCCGGCGGTACCGCATCAGTCATGTGACTGTCGTTCACCGCCGCCGGACGCCCTTCGTGACGTACACCGTCACGGTGCTCCGCACCTGCCCGAGCCTTCCGTCCCGCGCGGACGGGGGAGCAGCAGGGCCGCCCTCGCGCCGCCCCCTCGGTCGGCGGGCCGGCGGGGCATCCACCTCTCCGGCAGCCTCACACCGCCCCCATCCGCCGACCCCCGGGAAAATTTCTCGGCCGTCGAGCGATGAGTTCTCCTCCCCGAGCCGGTCTACCCCAGCAACACCGAGACGAGTGGGAGAGAGAGCACATGTCCTTTCAGGCGTACCTGGACACCATCGAGACGAAGACCGGCCTGACGCCGCGCCAGTTCATCGCCCTGGCCGAGCAGCGCGGCTTCGCCGACCCTGCCACGAAGGCGGGAGTCATCCTCACGTGGCTCAAGGAGGACTACGGCCTGGGCCGGGGGCACGGCATGGCCCTGGTCCACGTCTTCAAGCACGGCGCGAAGATCGACGCCAGGCACGTCGGCACGACCGGTTCGCACCGTGACGCCTCCGACACGCTCTGGCTGGACGGCAAGGCGAGCCGACCCGCGTGACCGCCCGCCGGGACCGACGGCCGCGCCGTGTCCGCGGCCTGTCGGGTCGGTGCCGACATCGGGTCGACGCGTGCGTGGCCGACGAGCGGCTCGCTGGTGACATCTGCTCCGCGGGGCGCAGGGCTTCGCGAGCCGTCAGGTCGCGGCAGCGGTCACGCCGGAACGGTCGGCGGAACGGTCACGGCCCGCTCAGGCCGACTGGCTGAACAGCTCGGCGACCAGGGTGCGGGCGTAGGCGTCGTCGGTGCCCGGCACGGAGAAGACGACCCGGAAGTAGAGCGGGGCGACGATCCGGTCGAGCAGCCGTTCCAGCGACGGCGGTGTTTCGCCCCGGCCGCGCGAGGCTTCGAGGACTGCGTCGAGTCCGGCGGTGGCGCGCCGCAGGCACTCGCGCAGGCCGCTACGGCGCTCGTCGATGTCGGGGGAGACCTCCGCCTGGAAGAAGGCGATGCCGCCGGGGCGGGTCAGGTCGGCGAGGGTGCGGACCGCGTAGGCCTCGAGGTCCGTGCGCAGATCACCGCTGGAGGGAGGCTGGGCGTCCGTCCCGTGCAGGGCCGCCACCTCGGCCAGCAGGGCCTGCAGCGTGCCCCAACGCCGGTAGATGGTGGTGGGGTTGACCCCGGCGCGTTCGGCGACCGCCGGAATCGTCAGCTGGGCCGCGTCGCGCTCGGCGGCCAGGTCGGTGACCGCCTGGTGGACCGCCGCCTGGACGCGGGCGCTGCGGCCGCCGGGACGCTTGGCGGGGGTGTCGGCGTTCATGCCCCCAGGTTAATGCAGAGCGGGTTGCTTTAAGCGCCGGAGGGGCGTTAGCCTCACTAAAGCAAACCGCTCTGCTTTAGCGGGGTGCTCCTGCTCGCCAGATTCCGGAGGGACTCCCATGACCACCACTGCCCACGACCTCGGCCGGCGCTTCCACGCCGCACTCACCGCCGGCGACTGGGCCGCCATCCGCTCCCTGCTCCACGACGACGCCACCTGGACCCTGCCGGGCGACAACACCATCAGCGGCACCGCCGTCGGCGGGGACGCCGTGGTCGAGCGCGCCCGGAAGATCGCCTCCTACGGGGTCTCCTTCGAGCTGCTGCACGTCCTGGTCAGCCGCGACAACATGGCCTTGTCGCTGCACAACACCGCTCAGCGCCCGGACGCGGTCCTGGACGAGCACCTGACCACCGTCTGCCGCCTGCGCGACGGCAGGATCGCCGAGATCGAGACCTACCTGTCCGACGTCCCCGGCATGAACGCCTTCTTCGTCTGACGGGAACCCGGATTCCGAACCGCCCGCACCCGGATGCCCCGGCTCGGGGGCGGCGCGGAGGCGGCGGACGGGCCCGGCATTAACACGCCCGAGCCCTGGCCTAGTTCGAGGCCGACTCGTCGGCCAGCCGATTGCTGCGGTCGATCTCCGGCATGTGGGTCTCGGCCCAGATCCGCAGGGTGGAGAGCGCTCGTTCGAGGGAGAGGCCGAGCTCGGTGAGCCGGTAGTGAACGGCGGGCGGCACGGTGGGCTCCACCCGGCGCGCGACCAGGCCGTCGCGGGCCAGGCTCTGCAGGGTCACGGACAGCATCTTCTGCGAGATGCCCGGGATGCGGCGCCGCAGTTCCGCGAAACGGAGTTCGTCCGGAGCCTCCTGGGCCAGCACCTTGACCGCCATCGACGTCCACTTGGTGCCGATGCGGTCGAGCAACTCGCGCGTCGGGCAGCGCGGATCCAGCAGATCTCCCCGCTCACCGGGCCGCCGACCGGGTTCGCCGGGCCTCGAGGTGGTCACTCGGGGCTCACCGCCTGAAGGGAAAGTGCCGTCTTGGACGGCCCAGGATAGTTCCCTAGCGTGACCTGGTCACCATTCCTCACCCCACACCTGGAGCCTCTCCATGCCCGAGCTGCGGCGCGTCCCCGTCAACGGTGTCGAACTGAACGTCGCTCTCGCCGGATCGGGCCCGGCCGTCCTGCTGCTGCACGGTTTCCCGCACACCTGGGAACTGTGGACGGACGTCATGGCCGGCCTGTCCGACCGCTACCGCGTCATCGCGCCGGACCTGCGCGGTTTCGGCGCGAGCAGCCGGCCCGCCTCCGGATACGACGCCGGCACCCTGGCCGAGGACGCCGCGGCGCTTCTCACCGCACTCGGCGTGTCCTCGGCCGCGGTGGTGGGCATCGACGCGGGTGCCCCGCCGGCCTTCCTCCTCGCCCTGCGGCGCCAAGGTCTCGTCCGGCGCCTGGTCCTCATGGAGTCCCTTCTGGGCAGGCTGCCCGGCGCCGAAGAATTCCTCGCCGACGGGCCGCCGTGGTGGTTCGGCTTCCACTCCGCGGAGCCCGGCCTGGCCGAGACCGTGCTGGAAGGCCACGAGGCCGCCTACGTCGACTGGTTCCTGCGCACCGGCACACTCGGCGACGGAGTGGGCCCCGCCGTCCGGGACGCCTTCGTCCGCGCGTATACCGGCCGCCAGGCATTGAGCCGCGCGTTCGCGTACTACCGAGCCCTGCCCGAGAGCGCGGCGCAGATCGAGCAGGCGGTCGCCACCGCCCGCCTGACGGTGCCGACGATGGCGCTGGGCGCCCGGCCCGTCGGTGCCGCGCTGGAACGTCAACTCCGGCCGGTCACCGACGATCTCACCGGACACGTCATCGAGGACTGCGGCCACATCATCCCGCTGCACCGCCCGCGCGCCCTGCTCGCGCTGCTGCATCCCTTCCTGGCCGGTGAGGACGCGTCAGCAGCGTGACCGAGGCCGGCGACGGAGTGGGTGGTTGCGGTGCAGGAAGCGCCGCCGGGCTGCTCCCGAAGGCTGTCAGTGCCGGACCGTACCCGTGGGCGCACTTCCCAGCTGGCTCAGCGACTCCATGGCTTCGCGCTCGATGCGTGAGAGATCGCCGAGGAGCGAGCCGGCCTGGACGAGGCACCGCGCATCGCCCGATTCACCGGCCTTCGCGATCAGCGCCGCCACCGCCGTCCACAGGGTCGCCGCCTCGGTGTACAGCGTGTGGCCGGCGCGCAGGTGGCCGCTGTCGAGCAGGTCGGTGCATTCGGCGAGGAAGTCGCGGTAGAGGTTGCGGAACAGGGCGCCGCCGGTGCCGGCCCGCTCCATCAGCAGGGCGGCCCGGGGCAGGTCCAGTTGCGGGTCCTCGGTGCGCTGGAGCCAGGTGCGCACCAGCTTGCCGGCCTTCTCGATGCCGCGGTGGCCGAGGTTGGCGATCGGCGGGTTGAGGAAGGCGTCGGCGCAGGCGGTGATGGCGGGGACGATCTGCCGGTGCGGGGCGGGCGCGTCGCGCGGAACGGTGAGGGTGAAGGACCGGTTCCTGGCGGTCATCGGACCGCGGGCGGCCCTGGCCCGGGCGAGGCTGGTCAGGCTGGTGGAGACCGCTCCGCCTTGCTGGGCGGTGTCCACCAGATAGGCCCTGTGGTCGTCGTAGCCGTACAGGGCGACGACGTGGCCGCCGAAGTGGACCTCGGAGCCGAAGTAGTCCAGGTGGTAGCTGTCGAGCTGGAGTCCGACGGGGTGGCCGGCGTCGATCGAGGCCGCCACATCCGCCCATGCCTTGCGGGGGGAGGTGGTCTCCTGGGTCCGGAGCTCCAGCCCGAGTCCGGTGGCGAGGTTCCGGGTGAGGTCGAAGGGCTTGACCCGTCCTCCGAGGAAGGGGAAGCCCAGGCTCCTGCCGTCCCAGTAGACGAAGGACAGGCCGGCGCCGAGGCCGAACGTCATGGGCTCGGACAGGTCGAGTCCCTGGTGGCGCAGCAGCACCCCCAGGGTTGTCGTCTCGCAGTGCTGCGTGCCGCGGGCATCGACGTCGATCACCGTGGTCATGCCGTGCTCTCCTCGACCGGGATGACCACACGGGTCATCAGTTCTTCCTGCGGTGCTTCTGCCGGTCCGACCAGATAGGCCTCGCGTGCGGGGGCGTGGGGGCGCAGTCCGCGTTCGTCGACGGCGGCGAGGAGCGCGTTGTAGGCCAGCGGAAGGTGCCCGTAGGGTCCGGTGTGCGTGGTCTCGGCGACGAGCCCGCCGGGCAGCACCTCGAAGTCCAGGCCGGGCACGCCCTCGCCGTGCGGCGTCGGCGCTCCGACGGCGATGTCCATCCGCTCGTCCAGGTCCAGTGGGTACAGCCCCCACAGCGGTGGCTGCCAGGGGATTCCGGCCCTGCCGAGCGCGGGAAGGAGCCGCCCCGCGCACTCCTCGATCCCGGTCCCGATCTCCGCCGGGGCGCAGACCGTTCGCACCACCGCCAGTCGTCGCTCCGGCTCCCTGACCAGCGTCACCTCGTAGCCGGGCAGACCGCCTTCCACCAGCCGCTCCAGCATCTCCAGTCGGATCTGGTCCCGGCTGATCCGTTCGGCCAGCCGGTCCCGCTCGGCGCGCAGGACCCCGGCCCTGCGCTCGGGCCCGGCGGCCAGGGCCCGGGCGATCACGGCCAGGGGAAGGTCCATCTCGCGCAGCAGGGCGATGGTCAGGGCGTCAGGCGCCTGTTCGGGCGCGTAGTAGCGGTACCCGGAGCCGGCGTCCACGCGGACGGGAGTCAGCAGCCCCGTGTCGTCGTAGTGCCGCAGCTGCTTGACGCTGAGGCGGCACAGGCGGGCGAAGCGCCCGATGGTGAGGAGTTCGTCGTGCACGCCATCATGCTGGACTCTCCCACGGTGGGAGAGTCCAGCGGCGCGTGCCTTCCGCCCCGGGGACACCCTCCTCCCCGCCGTCGTCCCGAGCACCCGAGCAGGCCGGGCGGGTCAGTGCAGGGCGCTGACCGCGCGGGCGATGACGAGGAGGGAGGTGATGAGCGCGGCGATGCTCTCCACGCTCATCAGGATCTTGGCGCGGGCGGAGAGCGGCATGGTGTCGGTCGGGCTGAAGGCGGTGGAGTTGGTCACCGACACGTAGAGGTAGTCGATCAGGGTGGGGGCCCAGTCGCAGGAGCGGCTGGAACCGTCGGCGACCTCCTCCACCGCGTCGTGGTTCTCGTCCTGGGAGAACCGGAAGTCCGCGAGCGGGAGCCGGCTGCGCGGCACCTGGGTGCGCACGACGGGGCCGCCGCGGTCGAGTTCCCAGAACGCGAGACCGAAGACGATGACGTCGGTGGCCCACACCTGGAGGGCGGCGATCAGCAGCGATCCGCCGTCCTTGACGTCCGTGGACACCAGCGCGTGGACGAGCAGCCCGAGTGCCAGCAGGTTGCTCGCGCCGATCATGCCGACCAGGGCCAGGGAGAGGGTCCTGGACAGCCGGTTCTGGCGGGTCATCCGGTGCGGGTTCACCGCGACCAGCGGGATGAGCAGCAGCACCTCCAGGGCCGGCAGGACGTAGCGCGGGCCGACGAGCAGGGGCTCGGGCAGGGCGAGGTAGAGCAGGATCGCCACCAGGGTGGCCACCATCGCGGGCAGCCGCCCCTCCCCGCGGCGCTCGTGCCGGGGGTGTCGCCGCAGCATCGGCGCCCGCTGGGCGTTCGGTATCGGGATGTCGCTCATCTCGAAGGGTCCTCCAGGTCGGTGGGGCTGGCCACCGGTTTCCCCGGAAGACGGCATCCACTCCCCGGCCCCTCCGACGCGGAGTGCCGCCGCGCGGTGCATGCTCCGACCGGCCGGGGGAAGCCGACGACCGCACCACGAAGGACCCGTTCGACGAGAGGCGGTTGTGAGCAGCGGACTGTGGGGCTACAGCAACGCCGAGGGCTACACCCCGGGCACCGACCTGACCGGATACCGGGTCGAGGCCGAGGACGGTCACATCGGCAAGGTCGACCGGCACACCGAGGAGGTCGACTCCGCGCACATCGTGGTCGACACCGGCCCCTGGATCTTCGGCCGCGAAGTGCTGCTCCCGGCCGGCACGATCCGGCGCGTGGACACCGGCGAGCGGACCGTCTGGGTGAACCGGACCAAGGACGAGGTGAAGAACTCACCGCCGTACGACAAGGACCGGCACACCACCGACCCCGACTACCACCGGGCGATCGGCGGCTACTACGGCGAGACCGTCTGACCTTCGACCGCACCGGGGTGCGGGTCGGCGGTGTGCCGGCCCGCACCCCGGCGCGAGGTGGACTTCCGGGGTGCTATACGAGTAGGCCCCGACGACGGTAAGGGCGTGCGCACCGCCTGCGGATCCGCTGGGAGACCCGCGACGACGTCCACCAAGCGTTCCCCACCCTGGGCTGCGCTTTCGTCTGCTCGCGACGCCTGCGTGTCCGGCGACAGCAACGACCACTGAAGCACAACCGACCGCGGCCCGCCCCTCAGGCCCTTCCCTCGGAACCATGCCACCACCGGCCACTCCCCGGGGCTCGGCTTCGGTCGGGCCGCTGCGGTAAGCCTGGCGGTGCGAGCCGTCGAACACCGTCCACGACAGGTGCAGCTCGCCGGCGCGGTGCGGCTCGGTCGGCATCACCTCGTGCGCGTGGCCCCGCACCCCGGCCTCGGGCCAGCCTCGCCGGCGTCGCCCGTAGGTCATACCGAGGCTGAAACCGAGCCCCTGCGGCCAGCCGGTCCTGTCATGCAGAAGCCGCTGCTGCCGTAC
>NZ_JBEPAK010000073.1:0-28164 GCF_040298565.1 Kitasatospora sp. NPDC001539
TCCCTCGCCCACCTCCACACCCACGGCCACCCCGTCGACTGGACCCCCCACCTCCACCCCGGCCACCACCCCGACCTCCCCACCTACCCCTTCCAGCACTGCCGTTACTGGGTCGACACCATCGACACGGGCAGCCCGGGCGGCACCGGCAGCAGCCGCAGTACGGTCTCCGAGCCCGACGAGCACACCGCCGGTTCCGCCGCCGCGCAGCTGCTCCGCCAGTTGGCCGACCTCGGCGAGCCCGACCGCGAGCGCCTGCTGCGCGACCTGGTGGAAACCCACGCGAGCGCCGTCCTCGGGCTCACCGACCCGATCCCGCCGGGGAGTTCCTTCCACGAGCTGGGATTCGTCTCGCTCACCGCCGTCGAGCTGCGCAACCGGCTGATGGCCGTCACCGGTCTCCGGCTCCCGGCCGCCGTGGTCTTCGACCACCCGACGCCCGAGGCCCTGGGCCGCCACCTGCTCGCACTGCTCGCCGGCGTGGACACCGAGGCCGCCGGGGCGCCGTCCGCTCCGGGGACGGCCGACGGCGACGACGAACCCATCGCCATCGTCGCCATGGCCTGCCGGTACCCGGGCGGGGTGCGCAGCCCGGAGGACCTGTGGCAGCTGGTGGCGGACGGTCGCGACGCCGTCTCGCCGTTCCCCGAGAACAGGGGCTGGGACCTCGCCGACCTCTACGACCCTGACCCGGACCGCCCCGGCCGCACCTACGTCCGCGAGGGCGGCTTCCTGCACGACGCCGACCGCTTCGACGCCGCGTTCTTCGGCATCAGCCCGCGCGAGGCGCTCGCCATGGACCCCCAGCAGCGGCTGCTGCTGGAGACCTCCTGGGAGGCCTTCGAACGCGCCGGCATCGACCCGGAGTCCCTGCGCGGCAGCCGGACCGGGGTGTTCGCGGGCAGCAGCGGCCAGGACTACCACCTGCTGGCCCAGGACTCCCCGGACGGGCTGGAGGGGTACCTGCTGACCGGCAACGCGGCCAGCGTGATCTCCGGTCGGCTCTCCTACACCTACGGCCTGGAGGGGCCGGCGCTGACGGTGGACACCGCGTGCTCCTCCTCGCTGGTCGCGCTGCACCTGGCCTGCCGGTCGCTGCGCTCGGGCGAGAGCGCGCTCGCGCTCGCGGGGGCCGTCACCGTGCTGTCCACGCCGCAGGCGTTCATCGGCTTCAGCCGGCAGCGCGGGCTGGCTCCGGACGGCCGGTGCAAGCCGTTCGCCGCGTCGGCCGACGGCACCGCCTGGGGTGAGGGTGCGGGTGTGCTGCTGCTGGAGCGGTTGTCCGACGCCCGCCGCAACGGGCATCCGGTGCTGGCGGTAATCCGCGGCTCGGCCACCAACCAGGACGGTGCGAGCAACGGGCTGTCCGCGCCCAACGGCCCCTCCCAGCAGCGGGTGATCCGGCAGGCCCTGGCCAGTGCCGGGCTGGCGCCGGACGACGTGTACGCGGTCGAGGCGCACGGGACGGGCACACCGCTCGGGGACCCGATCGAGGCCGAGGCGCTGCTCGCGACGTACGGGCGCGGCAGGTCGGCGGAACGGCCGCTGTGGCTGGGCTCGGTGAAGTCGAACATCGGCCACACGGCGGCCGCGGCCGGGATGGCCGGCGTGATCAAGATGGTGATGGCGATGGAGCACGGCGTCCTGCCGCCCACCCTGCACACGGACGCCCCGACCCCGCACGTGGACTGGTCCTCCGGGGCGGTCGCCCTGCTCACCGAGCCGGTGGCCTGGCCGGAGGAGGGCCGCCCCCGCCGGGCGGGTGTCTCGGCGTTCGGCATCAGCGGCACCAACGCCCACGTGGTCCTGGAACAGGCCCCGGCGGCGCCGCACCGGCCGTCCGCGCCCGACGCACCCGCGAGCGACACGTCCGGACTCGACACGTCTCCGCCCGCCGCACCCGGGAGCGACACGTCCGGATCCGGCACGTCCCCGCTCGTCGCGTCCGGACCCGGCACGCCCGGGCCCGGCACGCCCGGGTCGTCCGAGGCGCCCGCGCAGCCCGCGGCGCTCCTCGCCTGGCCGCTCTCGGCCCGGGGCGAGGCCGCCCTGCGCGGCCAGGCGCAGCGCCTGCGGGACCACCTCGCCGACGCCCCCGCCGCCGGCCCCGCCGCCGTCGGACGCTCGCTGGCGCTGACCAGGGCCGCCCTGCCGCAGCGGGCGGTCGTGCTCGGCCGCGACCTCGGCGAGCTGCGGGCCGGACTGGAGGTGCTCGCCGCGGGCGGCACCGCGCCCGGCGTGGTCCGGGGGTCGGTCGCCGCGGGCCGGGTCGGCTTCCTCTTCCCGGGCCAGGGCAGCCAGCGACCGAGCATGGGCCAGGGCCTCCACCAGGCCCATCCGGTCTTCGCGCGCGCCCTGGACGAGGTGTGCGAGGAGTTGGACCGGCACCTGGCCGAGCCGGGGCGTCCGGCCCTGCGCGAGGTGCTGTTCGCCCCCGCGGGCACCCCCACGGCGGCCCTGCTCGACGAGACGGTGTTCACCCAGGCCGGGCTGTTCGCCGTCGGCCTGGCGTCGTTCCACCTCCTCCGGTCCTGGGGCGTGGTGCCGGACTACGTCGGCGGGCACTCCGTCGGCGAGCTGGCGGCGGCCTGCGCGGCCGGTGTGCTGAGCCAGGAGGACGCCTGCCGCCTGGTCGCCGCGCGCGGCCGGCTGATGCAGGACTCCCCGGAGGGCGGCGCGATGGTAGCCGTGGAGGCCGCCGAGGAGGAGGTGCTGCCGCTGCTGGTGGGCCGGGAGGACGGCGTCGGCCTCGCCGCCGTCAACGGGCCGCGGGCCACCGTGCTCTCCGGCGTTGCGGAGGCGGTCGAGGAGGTCGCGGCCGTGCTCGCCGCCCGCGGTCGCCGGACGAAGCGCCTGCGGGTCACCCGGGCCTTCCACTCGCCGCTGATGGACGGTGTGCTGGAGCGCTTCCACGAGGTGGCGGCCTCGCTCGCGTACCGGCCCCCGCGGATCCGGCTGCTGTCGAACCTGACCGGCGAGCCGGCCCCGGCGGAGCAGGTCTGCGCCCCGGAGTACTGGGTGCGGCACATCCGGGAGGCGGTGCGCTTCCACGACGGCGTGCGCCGGATGGCGGCGGACGGCGTGACCACCTTCCTCGAACTCGGCTCGGGCGGCGTGCTGTCCGCCCTGGTGCGGGACGCCCTCGCCGACCGCGATCCGGCCCCGGCGGCGGTGCCGCTCCTGCGGCACGGCCGGCCGGAGCCGGACAGCGCGCTGACGGCGCTCGCCGCCGTCCACGTCCGTGGCGTCCCGGTGGCCTGGGAGGCCGTCCTGGCCGACTCCGGCGCGGGCCCGGTCGCGCTGCCCACCTACGCGTTCCAGCGCCGCCGCTTCTGGCCGGAGGGCGTCGCGGCGACCCCGCGGCCCGCTGCGGCCACCCCCGGCGGGCACCCCGCCGACGAGCCGTCCACCATCGAGCCGCCCGCCGGCGCCTCCCACGCCGACCGGACCCCCGCAGCGGGCACGTCCGCAGCGGGGGGCCCGGGTCGGCTCCGGGCACGGCTCCGCGCCCTCGGCCCGGCCGAACGCGGCCCCGAGCTGCGCGCGTTGGTGGCCGCCGAGGTGGCCGCCGCACTCGGGCACGCCACCACCGAGGACGTGGAAACCGGCCTGAGCCTGCCCGAGCTGGGGCTCGACTCCCTCGCCGCGACGGAGCTCGGTGCCGCCCTCCGGGCCGCCACCGGGGTGGACCTGCCGGCCGCGACCGTCTTCGAACACCCGACGCTCGACGCCCTCGCCGCCCACCTGGACGCCCGCCTGGACGCCGGCCAGGCGCCGCCCGCCGGTCCGGGCGACGGCCTGCTGGCCTCGCTCGCGCCACGGGCGGCGGAGCTGGGCCGGTTCGCGGAGTTCGGCGAACTCCTCGCCACCGCCGCGCGGTTCCGCGACACCTTCGACGCCCCGCCCGCGCCGTCCGAGCGGCCGGCCCCCGTCCGCCTCACCTCGGGCGCGGCGGAACCCCGCCTCTTCTGCTTCCCGTCGTTCGCGAGCAGGTCCGGCGCCCACCAGTACGCCCGCCTCGCCGCCGCCGCGGGCGGCCGGCACGAGCTGTGGGCACTGCCCGCCCCCGGCTTCACCGCGGGCGAGCGGCTCCCGGCCGACCTCCACGCGCTGGCGCTCCTGCACGCCGAGGACGTCGAACGGCTCGCCGCCGGGCGGCCCTTCGTCCTCCTCGGCCACTCCGCCGGCGGCTGGATCGCCCACGCCGTGGCGGCGCTGCTGGAGGAACGCGGCGTCCACCCGGCGTCGGTCGTCCTGCTGGACAGCTACCGGCCGGGCAGTGCCGTCCTCTCCCTCATCCAAGCCGAGATCGCCGCGCAGGTGACGTCCGGTCAGCTGGGTGCCGCGGGCCCGCTGGACGACGTCTGCCTCACCGCGATGGGCGGCTACGCCCGGCTCTTCGAGGCCTGGCAGCCGCAGCCCCTGGCCACGCCCACGCTCCACCTGCGCGCCGCCCGGCCGTTGCCCGGTTTCCCCGCCACCGGGTGGCAGTCCGACTGGCCGCTCCCGCACACCGGGGCCGAGGTGCCGGGCGACCACTTCACGATGACCGGCGAACACGCCGCCACCACCGTGCGCGCGGTCCTCGACCGGCTCGCCGAGCCGGTCGCCCGATCTTCCCGACACACCACGATGTCCGATTCCCGACGAGGGTGAGCAGAACATGAGCACTGACAACGGCCACCAGCCCCACGCCCTGGACCAGGCGGTCCTCGACGGCCAGGCCCCCTACCACCGCCGCGCGCTGACCTTCTACGACCTGATCGTGTTCCGCGGCAGCGCACCGCTGTTCTGGCGGTGCTCGCCGCGGAACTTCCAGCAGATGTACAACGACTGCCTGGGCGCGAAGCACCTGGAGATCGGCGTGGGCACCGGCTACCTGCTGGCCCACTCCCGGTTCCCGGTGTCCAACCCGCAGATCACGCTGGCCGACCTCAACCCCAGCACGCTGGACTTCACCGCCGAGCGGCTCGCGCACTTCAAGACCACCAAGGTGGTCGCCAACGCCCTGGAACCGCTGCCGGTGCCCGCCGAGAGCCACGACTCGGCGGCCCTGAGCTTCCTGCTGCACTGCATACCCGGCAGCCTGCGCGAGAAGGGCGTGGCCATCCGGCACGCGGCCGCGGCCGTGAAGCCCGGCGGCACGGTGTTCGGCAGCACGGTGCTGTCGTCGGGCGTGCCGGTCACCGGGGCCGGCCGCTGGCTGATGGACAACCTGAACGCGAAGGGCGTCTTCCACAACGACCGGGACGACCTGGAGGACCTGCGCGACCAGCTGAAGCAGACCTTCGACGACTTCGACCTCGTGGTGCGCGGCTCCGTCGGCCTCTTCCGGGCCCGCAAGGCCTGAGGCGTGTCCGGCCGTTCCCACCGCTCCGCCGGAGCCACCGCCGCCCCTCGCCCCGTCGCCCGCCCACCCCGTCCCTCCCGACCGCACCCCACCCCACCGCACCGCACCGCAGCGTCCCGTCCCGCCCCGTCCCGGAAAGGAACCGACACCATGACCACACGCTGGTACCCGATCGAGGAGGCCGACGACTCGTTCTTCGCCAAGGCCCCCCTCTACCACGCCCGTTCGGTCGAGGTGCCGTACTCCGCGGAGGAGACCTGGGCGGCCCTGACCGGCGACGGCGTCTCCAGCTGGACGAAGGGCATGCGGCGCCTCACCTGGACCTCGCCCCGGCCGTTCGGCGTGGGCACCACCCGCGAGATCGAGATGGACGGTGACTTCACCCTCCGCGAGCGCTTCTTCCGCTGGGAGGAGGGCACCCGCAAGACCTTCACCGCGACCGAGGCGACCCGCCCGATCTTCCGCCACCTGGTGGAGGACTACGCCGTCGAACCGACCGAGAACGGCGCCCGGTTCGGCTGGCGGTGGGCGGCCGAGCTGAACCGCCCGTGGTCGTACCTGCAGGGCGCGCTGGACCGCTTCTTCTTCGCCCCCACCGGTCGCTCCCACATCGACGGCCTGCCCGCCTACATGGCCTCCCAGCGCGGCGCCGCGCACCGCTGAGCCCCGGCCACCGCCCCGGCCCACCACCCGGTCCACCACCCCCGCCCCCGAACGAAAGAAGAACCGCATGTGCGGGATCGCCGGCTGGATCTCCTTCCAGCACGACCTCGAACGTGAACTCCCCGCTCTCACCGCCATGACCGACACCATGCTCTGCCGCGGCCCGGACGCCGGCGGCACCTGGCTGTCCCGCCACGCCGCGCTGGGCCACCGCCGGCTCGCCGTCATCGACCTGGCGGGCGGTGTGCAGCCGATGGTCGTCGAGACGCCGGACGGCCCGGTCGCCATGACGTACAGCGGCGAGGCGTACAACTTCACCGAGCTGCGGGACGAACTCCGCCGCCGGGGGCACGAGTTCCGCACCTCCAGCGACACCGAGGCGGTGCTGCGCGGCTACCTGGAGTGGGGGCAGGGGATCGCCGACCGGCTCAACGGCATGTACGCGCTGGGCATCTGGGACGGCCGGGTGGACAAGCTGGTGCTGCTGCGCGACCGCCTCGGCATCAAACCGCTCTACTACTACCCGACCGCCGACGGCGTGCTGTTCGGCTCGGAGGCGAAGGCCCTGCTCGCCCACCCCTCGGTGGACCCGGTGGTGGACACCGACGGCTTCCGGGAACTGTTCGGCTTCGTCAAGGCCCCCGGCCGCGCGGTCTGGGCGGGCATGCACGAGGTCAAGCCGGGCACCATGGTGACGGTCGACCGCTCGGGCCTGCGCGAGCATGTGTACTGGCAGCTGGCCGTCGCCGAGCACCGCGACGACACCGAGACCACCGTCCGGCACGTCAGGGAGCTGCTGGAGGA
Source organism: Kitasatospora sp. NPDC001539 (assembly GCF_040298565.1). Lineage (NCBI taxonomy): Bacteria > Bacillati > Actinomycetota > Actinomycetes > Kitasatosporales > Streptomycetaceae > Kitasatospora > Kitasatospora sp. NPDC001539. The sequence goes on from NZ_JBEPAK010000073.1 coordinate 6,818, forward strand.
CAGCGTGGCCCGCCAGTTGGTCGCCGACGTGCCGCAGTGCGTGCTGCTCTCCGGCGGCCTGGACTCCAGTGCCCTGACCGCCCTGGCCGGCCGGCGGCTGGCGGCCGGGGGCGAGCGGGCGCGCACCTTCACCGTCGACTTCGAGCAGCCGGACGCGTTCCGCCCCGACGAGCTGCGCGGCTCGCAGGACGCGCCGTTCGCCCGCGCGGTGGTCGAGCACGTCGGCACCGAGCACCACGACATCCGGCTCGACCACCTCGAACTGGCCGACCCGCAGGTGCGCCGGGCCACGGTGACCGCCCGCGACCTGCCGTTCGGCTTCGGCGAGGCGGACAACTCGCTGTACCTGCTGTTCAAGGCGATCCGCCGGCACTCGACGGTGGCCCTCTCCGGCGAGTCCGCCGACGAGATCTTCGGCGGCTACCCGTGGTTCCACCTGCCGGCCGTGCAGCAGACCGCGATGTTCCCGTGGGTCACGGCCTCCGGGCTCGGGCCGCGCAAGCACCCCACCAAGCTGATCGACGGCGAGCTGCTGCTGCGGACCCTCGACGTCCCCGGCTACTGGGCGCAGCGCTGGAGCGACTCCGTCGCCGGGATCCCGGTGGTGGAGGGCGAGGACGCGCACGAGCGGCGGATGCGCGAGTTCTGCCACGTCCACCTGACCAGCCTGCTGGGCATGCTGCTGGACCGCAAGGACCGGATGAGCATGGCGGTCGGCCTGGAGGTGCGGGTGCCGTTCTGCGACCACCGCCTGGTGGAGTACGTCTACAACACGCCCTGGGCGATGAAGACCTTCGACGGCCGGGAGAAGAGCCTGCTGCGCGCCGCCGTGCGGGACGTCCTCCCCGGTTCGGTGGTCGAGCGGGTGAAGGCCCTCTACCCGCACACCCAGCAGCTCGCCTACGTGGGCCAGTTGCAGCAGCAGGTCGGCGACCTGCTGTCCGGCGACCACCAGGCCGTCGCGTTCTTCGACCGCGCCGCGCTCGTGGCGGCCGCGGGCGCCCCGCCCGAGGCCGTCGACCGGGACGAGCGGGAGGCGTTCGAGCGGGTCCTCGACCTGGCCGTCTGGCTCGACCTCTACCGCCCGACCATCAAGCTCTCCTGAGGAGTCCCACCATGCCCGTCGACAACGACGTCTACAACACCCACTCCTGGTGGCACGACGACCAGCCGTTCGCGACCCTGGAGGCCTTCACCCCGGCCCGGTTCGACTACTTCCGGGACGTCCTCACCAACCGGCTCCGGCTGGACCTCGAGGGCCTCGAGGTGCTCGACGTGGGGTGCGGCGGCGGCCTGCTGGCCGAGCACTTCGCCGGGGCCGGCTGCCGGGTCACCGGGGTTGACCCGTCCGGCCCGTCCCTGGAGGCCGCCGGCGAGCACGCCCGGGAGTCCGGGCTGGAGATCACCTACCAGCAGGGCTTCGCCGAGCGGCTGCCGTTCCCGGACGGCACGTTCGACCTGGTGTACTGCTGCGACACCCTGGAGCACGTGAGCTCCGTGGACCAGGCGGTCGGCGAGGCCGTGCGGGTGCTCAAGCCGGGCGGCTACTACCTCTACGACACCATCAACCGGACGTTCCGCTCCAAGCTGGCGATGATCAAGATGGCGCAGGACTGGAAGTCCGTCAGCTTCGCGCCCAAGGACCTGCACGACTGGAAGAGCTTCATCAAGCCGGCCGAGCTGCACGCCGTCTTCCGCAAGCACGGCCTGGACAACCGGGACCTCGTCGGGTTCGCCTCCACCCGCCCGCAGTTGGAGCTGCTGAAGGCGATGCGGCGCCGGGCCCGGGGGGAGATCACGTACGGCGAACTGGGGCGGCAGTTCCAGCTCGGCGTGCACAAGGACACGTCGGTGATCTACGCCGGCTACGCACGGAAGGCCGCGAAGTGACCACGACCCCCACCCCCGACGTCCGGGTGCCGGTACTGATCGTCGGCGCCGGCCCGGCCGGTCTGACCGCCTCGCTGGCGCTGTCCCGCTACGGCGTGGCGCACCTGGCGGTCGGCAAGTACCCGGGCACGGCCCACACCCCCCGCGCCCACCTGCTGAACCAGCGCACCGGCGAGATCCTGCGCGACCTCGGTGTCGAACAGCAGGTGGCGGCCGCGGCGACCCCGGCCCCGCTGCTGGCCAACCACGTCTTCATGTCGACCTTCACCGGCCCCGAGGTGAGCCGGCTGGACGCCTACGGCAACGGTCCGGACCGGATCGGCGACTACCTGGCGGCCAGTCCGAGCAGGATGTGCAACCTCGCCCAGCACCTGCTGGAGCCGCTGCTGGTCGAGCAGGTCCGGGAGGCCGGGGTCGGTGAACTCCGCTTCGGCCAGGAGTTCCTGCGCATGGAGCAGGACGACGACGGGGTCACGGCGGTGATCGCCGACCGGCAGTCCGGCCTGGAGTACACCGTGCGGGCCGACTACGTGATCGGCGCGGACGGCGCGCGGAGCCGGGTGATGGAGCAGGCCGGGCTCACCGTGGAGGGCGCCACCGGGCTGGCGAAGGTCGCCTCGGTCTGGTTCGAGGCGGACCTCTCGCCGTACTGCGCGGACCGCCCGGCCATCCTCTACATGGGCGCCGTGCCGGGGAACCCGCCCGAGGACGGCCGGGTGTTCGTCAGCATCCGCCCCTGGAACGAGTGGGTGTACCTGCGCTTCCTCGACCACGGCGCGGAGTTCGACCGCGACGACCACGAGGAGATCCTCGCGCACATCCGGGAGAGCATCGGCGATCCGTCCGTCGAGGTGAGGATCAAGAACGTCTCGCCGTGGGAGGTCAACGCGGTCGTCGCCCCCCGCTACGCGAACGGCCGGGTGTTCTGCGTCGGCGACGCGGTGCACCAGATGCCGCCGACCAACGGCCTCGGGCTGAACTCGGCGGTCGCCGACTCCTTCAACCTGTGCTGGAAGTTGAAGCTGGTGCTGGACGGCTCGGCCTCGCCGGCCCTGCTGGACACCTACCAGGCCGAGCGGCTGCCGGTGGGCGGGCAGATCGTCGACCGGGCGGTCCGCAGCATGATGGACTTCCTCGGCATTCCGGCGGCGCTGGGCTTCACCGCCGGGCAGAGCGCCGCCGAGCAGTGGGAGCTGCTGCGCGGCCTCGCCGACGACACCGAGGAGGCGGCGGCCCGGCGCGCCGCGCTGGCCGCCGCGACGGACCGGATCAACTACCAGGTCAACGCCCACGGCGTGGAGATCGGCTACCGCTACCGCACCGGCGCCCGGGTGGATGACGGCACCCCCGAGCCGGCCGACGACCGGGACCCGGAGCTGTACTACCGGCCCACCACCTGGCCCGGCGCGCGGCTGCCGCACGCCTGGCTGGAGGACGGCGGCCGGCGCCGCTCCACCCTGGACGTGGTCGGCCGCGGCCGATTCGTCCTGCTCACCGGCCGGGGCGGTGACCGCTGGCACGACGCCGCCCGGGAGGCCGCCCGGCTCACCGGGGTGGCCGTGACGGTCCGCACGATCGGCGCCGCCGAGGGCCTGCGGGACCCGTACGGGGCGTGGGAGCGGCTGCGCGAGGTCGACGCCGACGGCGCCGTCCTGGTCCGCCCGGACGGGCACGTGGCCTGGCGGGCCCGGACCGCCGACTCCGCCGCAGAGCTGCCCAAGGTGCTGGCCGCCGTCCTGCACGCGCCGGCCGGCCCCGCGGTCTGATCACCCGTCGGGCGGGCCCTTCCCGGGAGGGGCCCACCCGGCGCCGGGGCGTTCCCGGGCGCCCTGTCGGCCCTCGGAGCGGCCGGCTCAGACCGGCCCCGCCCGGCTCGGACCGCCCGGCTCCGCTCAGGCCCGCCCCGCCCGGCTCCGCGCAGGCCGGCCCGATCAGCCCCGCCCGGCTCCGCTCAGGCCCGCCGCCGCACGGCGATGAACGCCGCGCCCAGCAGGCACGCCACGGCGGCGGCGACGTACGCGAGGTGGTAGCCGCCGAGCTGGTCGTCGCTGGTCGCCGCGACCAGGACCATCACCGCCACGCCCACGCTCGCGCCGATCTGCTGGGTGACCACGTTCACCGCCCCGGCGACGGCGTGCTGCCGCGTCGGGACGCCGGCGAGCGCGGCGGAGGTCATCGAGGGGAAGTTCAGCCCCTGGCCGATGCCGCTGATCACCAGTCCGGGCAGCACGTGCCACAGGTAGCTGCCGTCGTGCGGGGTGCCCAGCCACAGCCCGGTGCCCACGCCGATCAGCACGAGGCCGACGGCCATCAGCGTCCGCGGGGCGTACCGGGCCAGCAGGCGCCCGGTGGCGAAGTTGGCGGTGAGGAACACGGCCAGCGACATCGGCACCAGCGCCACGCCGGACTCGAACGGCGAGTAGTGCAGCATCCCCTGGAGGTACAGCGGCGCGAAGAACAGCATCCCGACCGAGCCGGTGTACTGGAGGAACGCCGCCAGGCTCGCGGAGCGCACCGAGGTGATCCGGAACAGCCCGAGCGGGAGCACCGGGTCGGCGGTGCGGTGCTCGCGCACCACGAACAGCGCCAGGAGGACCACCGCGGCGCCGAGCACGACCCAGGCCGTCGCGCCGTCGCTGCTCACGCCGACGATGAGCAGGGTGAGGCCGAGCGTGCCCGAGATCGCGCCGGGCAGGTCCAGCCGGCCGCTGTGCCCGGCGCCGCCGGGCAGTCCGGCCCGCGTCGCGGCCAGCACGGCGAGCCCGAGCAGCACCGAGAACCACAGGACCGAGCGCCAGCCGAGGAGTTGGGTCAGCACCCCGCCCAGCAGCACCCCGCCGCTGAAGCTCGCGGCGCCGACCGCCGCGTACACGCTGAGCGCGCGGTTGCGCGCCGGGCCCGCCGGAAACGTCCCGGTGAGCAGGGCCAGCGCGGCCGGCCCCGACAGGGCGGCGCCGATGCCCTGGGCGCCGCGCGCGCCGAGCAGCACCGCGGTGTCCGGAGCCAGTGCGCCGACCAGCGCGGAGGCGGTGAACAGGGCGACGCCCGCCTCGAAGACCCGCCGCCGTCCGAGGACGTCGGCCAGGCGTCCGCCGACCAGCAGGAAGCCGGCGAAGGTGACGGCGTAGGCGGTCATCACCCACTGGAGCGTGGTGTCGTCCAGGTCGAAGCGCGTTCCGACGGAGGGCAGGGCGGCGTTGAGCACCCCGAGGCCGCTCACGTCGAGGGCGAGCGCCCCCGCCAGCACGCCGAGGGCCAGCCCCGGCCGGCGCAGCGGCTCGACCGCGGAATCCGACGTCGCATCAACTTCCTCAACTGCCATGCGGATCAGCTTGCACGGGTCACTCGGCCGCCGTCTACCCCACCCGTACCGCGGCCCCGGCTCCGCGGCGGCGAACCGCCTCCGCCCACCGCCGGACAGGACAGCGAACCGGACACTTTGCGGAGCGATTCCCGCCACTGCCCCATCCGCCGCTCGCAGGGCGCTTGTCTCACCATTCACAGGGTGGCACTCTGATGTGCACCCGTCAGGTGCGTACCGGGCACTCTCCCGACGCCAACGGGAATTCCCCCAGATCCGTGCCCATCTCCGCGCTCGAGCGCGGACCCGGAGAGCAGCGCCGCGGAATCCCCGGCAGCGACGTGCCGGACGGCACGCGTCCCCCGCGCCCGGAGCCGAAACCCGCCCGCCCCCGTCCATCCGCCCCGGTGAGGGAGTCGCCATGCCCCGAGAACGCGCAGCGCACGACGTGTCCGCCGTCACGGCCTTCCTGCTCTCCCGCGTCGCCGAACTGCTGGACGTGCCCGCGGACGCGGTGGACCGCTGGGCGCCGATCCACCGGTACGGACTGGACTCGGCGAGGTCGGTGGCCCTGGCGGCCGCCCTGTCCGAGTTCCTCGGCCGGCCCGTCCCGGCCACCTGGATCTGGCAGTACCCGACCGTCGACGAGCTGGCCCGGGTGCTGGTCGACGGCCCGCCCGCGCCGGAACCCGCCGCGGGCACCGGCCGCCGCGCGCCCTCGGCCGAGCCCGTCGCGGTCGTGGGCATCGGCTGCCGGATCCCCGGCGGGCCGGACCCGTCCTCGTTCTGGCGGTTGCTGGTCGAGGGCGGCGACGCCGTCGGTCCCGTCCCGGCCGCCCGAAGAGCGCTCCTCAACGACCGGGTGCGCTGGGGCGGGTTCATCGACGGCATCGACCGCTTCGACCCGCTGTTCTTCGGCATCTCCCCCCGCGAGGCCGTCCAGATGGACCCGCAGCAGCGCCTGGTCCTGGAGTTGTGCTGGGAGGCCCTGGAGGACGCGGGCATCCCGCCCCACACCCTGGTCGGCAGCGACACCGGCGTGTTCATGGCCTCCTGCTGGGGCGACTACGCCGCGCTCGCGCACTACCGCGGCCCCGACAGCCACATCACCCCGCACACCGCGACCGGCATGCACGACGGCATCATCGCCAACCGCGTCTCCTACGTCCTCGGCCTCCAGGGCCCCAGCATGGCCATCGACGCGGCCTGCGCCGGCTCGCTGGTCTCGGTGCACGTGGGCTGCCAGTCGATCCAGCTCGGCGAGAGCGACCTCGTGCTCGCCGGCGGCGTCAACCTGAGCTTCGTCTCCGACTACTACACCGCCATGGACCAGATGGGCGCGCTCGCCCCGGACGGCCGCTGCAAGTCCTTCGACGCCCGCGCCGACGGCTACGTCCGCGGCGAGGGCGCCGGCGTCGTGGTGCTCGCCCCGCTGAGCCTGGCGCTCGAACGCGACCTGCCGGTGTACTGCCTGATCAAGGGCAGCTCCTCGAACAACGACGGCCCGAGCAACGGCATGACCGCGCCGAACCCCCAGGCGCAGGAGAAGATGCTCCGCACCGCGTACCGGCGGGCGGGCATCGCACCGCACCTCGTCGACTACGTCGAGTGCCACGGCTCCGCGACGCCCCTCGGCGACCCGATCGAGGCCAACGCCATCGGCGCGGTCCTGGGCGGCGAGCGCGCGGAGCCGCTGCGGCTCGGGTCCGTCAAGTCCAACGTCGGGCACCTCGAGGCCGCCGCCGGCATCATCGGGCTGGTCAAACTGGCGCTGTCGATGCGCAACGGCGTGCTGCCGCCCAGCCTCCACTACAGCGCGCCCAACCCGCAGATCCTGTTCGACGCCTACAACCTGACCGTCCAGGACCGGCTCACGCCGTGGCCGCGACGCTCCGACGCCCGCCGCGCAGGCGTCAGCTCCTTCGGTTTCGGCGGCGCGATCTGCCACCTCGCCGTCGAGGAACTGCCGCGGCCCGAGAGCTCGTTGCTGCTGCTGGCCGCGAACTCCCGGGAGGAGTTGGCCCGGCGGGCCGCGGCACTGCGCGACGAGGGCGACCTGCGCGCGCTCTGCCGCCGCACACCGGGCGACGGCCCGTACCGCCTCGCCGCCACCGCCCGCGACATGGCCGAACTCAGGGCCCGGCTGGACGCGTTCGGCCGCGGCGAGCCGGCGCCCGGGCTGAGCACCGGCGAGCCGGTCGGCCGCCCGCCGCGGGTGGCGTTCCTGTTCTCCGGCAACGGCTCCCAGTGGGCCGGCATGGGCAGGCAACTGCTGGCCGGCCTGCCCGTGTTCCGCCGGTCCATGATGAGGTCCGACCGGCGGTTGCGGGACCTGCTGGGCTTCTCGGTCGTCGAGCAGCTGCTCGCTCCCGACGGCCGCATCGACGACATGGACGTCTTCCAGCCGCTGCTGTTCTCGATGCAGGTCGCCCTCGCCGAGACCTGGCGCTCGCTGGGGGTCGAGCCGGTCGCCGTCGTGGGGCAGAGCGTCGGCGAGTTCGCCGCCTCCCACGTCGCCGGCGCCCTCGACTTCGACGACGCCTCGCGGCTGGCCGCCCACCACGGCCGGCTCCTCCAGCAGCTGGCCGTCGGCCGGGGCGAGGGCATCGTGGTGATGACCGCCGCGGAGGACGTCGAGCGGCACCTGAGCGGCCGGCTCACCGTCTCCGGCCGCAACGGCCTCAACTCCACCCTGGTCACCGGCACGCCCCAGGAGATCGACGACCTCGTCCGGCGGCTGACCGAGGAGGGCGTCACCCACCACCGGGTGCGGATGGGCCACGCCCCCCACTCGCCGCTGGTCGACCACGTCCTCGCCCCGCTGAAGGCCGAACTCGACGGCATCAGGCCCCGGAGCGCCCGCATCCCGATGGTCTCGACGGTCACCGGCGAACGCGTCGACGGCACCGAACTCGGCCCGGACTACTGGGCGGACAACCTCCGCCGGGAGATCCGGATGGTCGACGCCCTGACCCGGCTGCGCGACCACGACGTCGACGCGGTGATCGAACTCAGCCCGCACCCCGTCCTGTTGAAGTCCGTCGCGGAGATCCTGCCGGCGGCCACCCTGCCCTCGCTGCGCCGGGGCGCCGACGAGGCCTCGACCCTGCTCGGCTCGCTCGGCGCCCTGTACACCGCCGGACTCCCCGTCGCCGCCCACCCGTTCCTCGCGGGCGACCGGGGGCGGCACGTCACGCCGGGCCACGGCGACGCCGCGGCCGACGGGCAGCTGCACCTCGTCCCCGTCTCGGCCCGTACGGCGCAGGCGCTCACCGACACCTGCCGGGAGCTGTCCAACCACGTCGAACGCGACCCGGGCCTGCGGGTCGCCGACCTCGCCTACACCCTCGCCGCCAGGCGCAGCCACCACAACCACCGGATCGCGCTGTTCGCCCGCAACCGGCAGGACGTCCTCGACGGCCTCGCCCGGGTCGCCGCCGGGCAGCCGCACCCCGACGTCGTCACCGGCACCGTCCCCGGCAACGCCGACCGGCGGGTGGCGCTGGTGTTCTCCGGCGGCGGCACCCAGTGGGTCGGCATGGGCCGGGAGCTGCTGCGCTCGCACCCCGGCTTCCGCACCTGGATGCGGGCCTGCGACGCCGCCGTGCGCGCCGCCGGCGGCTGCTCGGTGCTCGAGCGGCTCGCCGCGCCGGCCGAGCAGGCCCGGTACGAGGAGATGGACCTCCAGCAGCCGTTGCTGTTCGCCCTCCAGGTCTCGCTGGCGAAGGTCTGGCTCGAACTCGGCGTCCGGCCGGCCGCGGTGGTGGGCCACAGCCTGGGCGAGGTCGCGGCCGCCTGCGTCGCCGGCGCACTGTCCCTGGACGACGCCGCCCGCGTCGTGGTCGCCCGGTCGCACCTGCTGGAGCACCGGGCCGCGCCGGGCGCCATGATCTCGGTCGACCTGCCGGAGGCGGAGCTGACGCCGCGGCTCGCCCCGTACGCCGAGCACGCCGCCGTCGCCGTGGTCAACAGCCCCACCAGTGCGGCCGTCTCGGGCACGCCCGAAGCCGTCGCCGCCCTGGAGGCCGACCTCACCCGGGACGGGATCTCCGTCCGGCGGATCCGGGTCGAACGCCCGGTGCACAGCCCCGGCATGGACCCCCTGATCCAGCCGCTGCGGGCGAGCATCGACGGCATCACCCCGCTGACGCCCGCCATCGACTTCCACTCCACGGCCCTGGCCGACACGGTCAACCCGGTCACCGGCGTGGACTACTGGGTGCACAACCTGCGCAACCGGGTCCGCTTCGCCGAGACGATCGGGACCCTGGTCGACCGGGGCATCGGCACCTTCGTCGAGATCGGCCCGCACGAGACGCTGCGCGGCGCGGTCGAGGAGATCGCGCTGACCCGCGGGGCGCGGGTGCACGCCGTCAACTCGCTGCGGCGCCAGGAGAGCGACCTCCGCTGCCTGCTGGGCGCCGCCGCGTCGCTGTACGTCAGGGGCGTCCCGCTGACTTTCGACGGACTGTTCGCCGACGACGTCGAGCTGGTGGAGACGCCGCTCGTCCAGTGGCAGAAGGACCGCTACTGGATCGACTCCGAGCCCCCGCGCGCCGTCGCCCCGGCCCCGGCCGGGGCCCGGCCGGCGGAGGCCGCGGAGGCGTCGGGGACATCGGGGGCCTCGCGGACGTCCAGCGCCGTGGACACGTCGGGAACGGCGGGATCACCGCCCGCATCGGCCCCACCCGCGGAGGACCGCCCGGTGGAGAACCGCCCCGTGGAGGAGGTCGTCCTCGCCGAACTCGCCGACGCCCTGGGCGTGCCCGCGAGCAGGTTCGACGGGAACGCCGGGCTGCGCGACTTCGGCCTCGACTCGATGCTGGCGATCCGCCTCGTCAACCGGCTCCAGTCGCTGTTCGGACACCGGGTGTCCCCGGTGGTGTTCCTGGACGGCCGCACCATCGCCGAGGTCGTCGGCCACTGCGCCGAGGTCATCGCCGGACGGCCCGCGCCCGCGCCGCCCTCGGCCACCCGACCCGCACCCGTATCCGCACCCGCCCCGTTATCGGCCGAGACCGAGGGGAAACCGGAGCGGACGTTCCTCGACGAGCTGTCCGAACTGGACGCCGCCGAACTGGTGGAGGAACTGGACGCGCGCGGCCTGCTGGACGCCACCGACGCACCGCCGCTGGCCCAGCTGCGCGCCGACGGCCTCGGCTTCGAACTGGCTCCCGCCTCGCACGGCCAGGCCTCGCTGTGGTTCATGCAGATGGTCGCGCCGGACGCGGTGCCCTACAACTTCATGGTCGCCGCGCGGATCCGGTCCGCCGTCGACCAGGCAGCCCTGGAGCGCGCCGTCCGGTCGGTGGTGGAGCGGCACCCCGCCCTGCGCACCCTCTTCGTGGAGGCGGGCGGCAGCCCCTACCAGGTCATCCTGGACGAACCGGTGTACGAGTTCGCCGTGGTGGACGGCTCCGCCCTGGACGACGAGCAGGCCCGGGAGGAACTGGCCCGGTACGGACACGAGCCGCTCGACCTGGACAACGGGCCGCTGGTGCGGGTCGTCCTCCTGACGCGCGGACCGGCGGACCACTACCTGCTGGTGCTGGTCCACCACATCGCCTCCGACGCGGCGTCGGCCGACGTGATGATCCGCGAACTCCAGGAGTACTACCGGGGCGCCGACCCCGCCGACCGCGAACCCGCGGCCCCCTACACCGAGTTCGTCGCCTGGGAGCGGCAGTGGCTGGCCGGCCCGGCGGCCGACGCCGCCCTGGACTGGTGGTCGCGCCAGCTCGCCGACCCGCCCGCCCGCCTCGACCTGTCCGACGCGGAGCGACCGCCCGGCGTCACCTACGAGGGCCGCGACCTCGCGTTCCGCTGGAGCGCCGAGGAGACGCGCCGGCTGCGGGAGTTCGCGGTGCGCGAAGGCGTGTCGATCAGCACCGTGGTGCTGGCCGGGTTCTTCGCCACGCTGAACCGGGCGGTGGGCGCCGAGGACTCGGTCCTGGCCACCGCCATCGCCCAACGGGCCGAGCCCGGTTGGGAGTCCGCCGTCGGCTACTACCTCAACACCGTGCTGGTCCGGGCGAACCCCGCCGGCGACCGCAGCTTCCGCACCCTGCTGCGGGAGGTCCACGCCTTCTCCCTCGGCCTCCTGGAGCACATGAACTACCCGCTCGACCTGCTGGCCTCCCAGCTGAAGCCGCCGCGGGCCGAGGGCCGCTCCCCGTGGTTCGACGTGGTGGTGAACTGGCTCTCCTCGGAAGCCTTCCCGCGCTCCGTGAAGCTCTTCCACGGCGTCGGGAACACCCTCGCACCCGACGGCGCGCTGCCGCTCGAACCGCTTCAGGTGCGCAGGCACCTCGCCAAGTTCGACCTCGAGATCTCGATGGCCGACATCGACGGCGAGGTGGCCGGCCACGTCCAGTTCAAACCGAGCTACCTGGAAAGGCAGACCGTGACGGCACTGCTCGCGCTGTATCGCACCGTTCTCTTCGAGTCGGTCGCCCGGCCCGACCTGCCGCTGGCCGACATCGCCCCGGCCGGCCTGCCCGAGGGAGCCGACCGGTGACCGCGACCCTGCACTCCGAGTTCGTCGAGCAGGCGCTCAAGAACCCCGACGCGACGGCCCTCTACTCCGACGCCGGCCTCCTCAGCTACGCGGAACTGAACGAGCGATCACGGCAGTTGGCCGAGCGGCTGGTCGCCGAGGGCGCGGGGCCGGGCGTCCCGGTCGGCATCTGCGTCGAGCGCACCCCCGACCTGCTCGTCGCCGTCCTGGCGGCGCTGCGCGCCGGATCCTGCTACCTGCCGCTGGACCCGAACTACCCCGCCGACCGGCTCGCCTTCATGGTCCGCGACAGCGGGACCGCCCTGCTGCTCACCACGCCCGCCTCCCGCGCCAGTTGCCCGCCCGGCCCGACCGTCGTCCTGCTGGGCGACACCGTGACGACCGAGGCCGGGGCCGCGCCCGTACCGGTCGTGCCCGAGGACACCGCGTACGTCATCTACACCTCCGGCTCCACCGGCACGCCCAAGGGTGTCGCCGTCCGGCACGCCGGCTGCACGGCGATGCTCGCCGAGCTGGACCGGATCCTCGAGGGCCGCGACCTCAGCGGGGTGTCGGCGGCCAGCTCGATCTGCTTCGACATGTCCGTGATGGAGGTCTTCGGCGCGCTGTGCCGCGGCGGCGCCGTCGTGCTCGTCGAGAGCGCCGTGCACCTGCCGGAGAGCCGGTACGCCGACCGGATCACCCACCTGAACGTCGTCCCCTCCGTCATGAACTCCCTGCTCGACGCCGGGGCGCTGCCCCCGAACGTGCGCACCGTCGTGTTCGGCGGGGAGGCCCTGCACCGCAAGCTGGTGGACCGGACGTACCGGGAGACCGGCGTCGACCGGGTGTTCAACGCCTACGGCCCCACCGAGGGGACGGTCTTCTGCGCCTTCGGGCCGGTGCCCGAGGACGGCACCGACGAGCCGACCATCGGCCCGCCGACGACCGGCGCCCGGGTCTACGTGCTCGACGACGACCTGGCACCGGTCCCGGCCGGGCGGCCCGGTGAGCTGTACCTCGGCGGCGTCGGCCTGGCCCACGGCTACGTCAACCGGCCGCGGACCACCGCCGAACGCTTCCTGCCCGACCCGTTCCGCAGCGGCGAGCGGATGTACCGCACCGGAGACCTCGTCAGCTTCACCGACGGCGGCGAACTGCGCTTCCTCGGCCGCACCGACCACCAGGTGAAGCTGCGCGGCCACCGCATCGAGCTGGAGGAGGTCGAGGCCCGGCTGACCGCCTGCCCCGGGGTCCGGGAGGCCGCCGCCGCCGTCCGGGGCAACCGGCTCGTCGGCTACGTCGTGCCCGCGGGCGAGGCAGCCCCAGGGGGTGACGGCGCGTCCCCGGACGGCGCCCGGCCGGAAGCCGCCCTGCGCAGCGCCGTCACCGGCCGGCTCGCCGCCGAACTGCCCGAGTACCTGGTGCCCTCGACGATCGTGGTCCTTCCGGCCCTCCCGCTGGGCCCGGGCGGGAAACTCGACCGCACCGCGCTCCCCGAGCCGCCGGCCGCCGGCACCGGCGGGCCGCTGACGGCCGCGAGCACGCCGACCGAGGTCGCCCTGGCGGAGATCTGGGGCCAGCTGCTGGGCCTCGAACCCGCGGGGATCGACGTGCAGTCCGCCTTCTTCGACCTCGGCGGCGACTCGCTGCTGCTCATCCGCCTCGCCCGGCTGATGACCCGGCGCTTCGACCGCCGGGTCCGCGTGCCCGACCTGTTCAGCTTCCGCGACATCGCCTCCCTCGCCCGCTGGCTCGACGACGACAGCGGCGCCGCCCCCGAGGTCGTCCGGTCGGCGCGGGAGCGCGCCACCGCCCGCCGCGCGGCGCTGCGCGGCCGCGGCGCCACCGGCCGCTGAGACCTCTCCCCCCCGACGCGAAGCAGGAGCCCCTCCCCATGACCGACCGCCCCCAGCAGGACCCCGCGCGGGCCCCCGAGCAGGACTACGACCCGGGCGACGTGGCCGTCATCGGCATGTCGCTGCGGGCGCCCGGCGCCCGTACCAAGGAAGAGTTCTGGGACAACCTCGTCCACGGCCGGGAGTCCGTGTCGTTCCTGGCCAAGGACGACATCCACGTCGACGAGACCCTGATCCACAGCCCGTTCTACGTCCGGGCCTGCGGCCTGCTCGACACCTACGACCGGTTCGACCCGTCGGTGTTCGGCATCAGCGACCGGATGGCGGCCGCGATGACCCCGGAGAACCGGCTGTTCCTGGAGAGCGCCTGGGAGACGCTGGAGGACGGCGGCTACGACCCCGACCGGCTCACCGCCGAGGTCGGCGTGTACGGCGCCAACAACCCGCAGACCGCCGCGCTCTACAGCTCCCCGCCGGACCGGGTGTCCGTCGGCCCCGAGGCGATCGAGGCGAGCCTCGCGTGGTCGCCGGACACCATGACCTCCAACGCGCTGTACTACCTGGGGCTCACCGGCGAGGCCGTCACCGTCGCGGCCGTCTGCGCGGGCTTCCACTACGCGGTGCACCTGGCCTGCCAGTCGCTGCTGCTCGGCCAGACCGACCTGGCGATCGCCGGCGGAGCGATGGTCCGCCTGCCGCACCCCCGCGGCCACCTGTGGGAGGAGAACCGAGTCCTCTCCAGGGACGGCCACTGCCGTCCCTTCGACGCCCGCGGCACCGGCACCTCGCTGTCCAGCGGGGTCGTGACGGTCCTGCTGAAGCCGCTGGGCCGGGCCGTCGCCGACCGCGACCACGTCTACGCCGTGGTCAAGGGTTCGGCCGTCAACAACAACGGCGTCAGCGCGATGGCGTACGGCCTGGCCCAGCCCGAGCGGCTGAGCGCCTGCATCGCCGCGGCCATGGAGGTCGGCGGCGTCACCCCGGACACCGTGTCCCTGTACGAGGCCAACGGGCTCGGCCTGCCGGTGACCGACGAGCTCGAGGTGCACGCGGCCGCCATGGCGTTCGGGAAGCAGACCGCGACCACCTCGATCGGCGGGGTCAAGGGCAACGTGGGCCACGGCGGCGTGGTGTCGGGCGGCTTCGGAGCGATCAAGGCCGCGCTGGCGCTGCACCACCGTACGCTCCCGGCGACGATCAACCTGACCGAGGTCAACCCGGACCTCGACCTCCCCGGCACGCCCTTCGTGCCGCAGCTCGAGTCGGCCGGCTGGGAGCCCGCGGCGGGCATCCGCCGGGCGGGCATCACCTCCATCGGCGGCGGCGGGTACAACGCCCACCTGCTGCTGGAGGAGGCACCGGCGCCGGCGCCGCGCGCCCCGGAGGAGCCGGGCAGGCCGCGGCTGGCCACCCTGTCCGCCCTGGACGACGACGCGCTGACCCGGCAGCGCGCACGGCTCAAGGACCGGCTGGAAGCCGATCCCGGCCTCCGGCTCGACGACGTCTGCCACACCCTCAACCTCGGGCGCAAGGTGATGCCCCGCCGCTGGGCGGCCGTGGTCCGCACCCGCGCGGAGCTGATCGCCGCGCTCTCGGAGGACGCCTCGCGCGGCTCGGCCACCACGACCGCCGCCGCCCCGCCCGCGGACCCCGGCTCCTTCCCGCGCACCGACCGGGGGATCGTGCCGTCCGGCACGGACGCCCGGGCGCTCGCCGACCTGGCCGCCGCCTGGGTGACCGGTCACCAGGTCGACTTCGAGGCCCTGCACCTGGGGGAGGCCGGCCACCGCGTGCCGCTGCCCACCTACCCGTTCCGGCCCCGCCGGTTCTGGCGGACGGACTGGTGACCGTGCCCGGACCGGCCCCGCACCGCCCGGACGCCGCCCCGCACCCCCCGGACGGCCCGGAGTTCCGGGACGCCCCGGACGCCCCGGACGTCCTGGACGCCCCGGACCTCGGCGACCCGGCCACCTTCGCCGACCACGACCTCGACGGGCTCTGGCGCACCCTGCGCGACACCGCCCCGCTGCACTGGAACCCCCCGGCCGGCGGCCGCCGCGGCTTCTGGGTGCTCTCCCGCCACGAGGACATCATGGCCACCTACCGGGACGACGTGAACTTCACCTCCGAGCGCGGCAACGTGCTGGTCACGCTCCTGGAGGGCGGTGACGCCGGGGCCGGCCGGATGCTGGCCGTCACCGACGGGCACCGGCACCACGAGCTGCGCAAGATCCTCCAGCGGGTGCTCTCCCCGAGGGTGCTCGACGAGGTCGCCCGGACCGTCCGCCGGAACACCCGGCAGTGGATCCGCGAGGCGGTGGAGTCCGGCGGCTGCGACTTCGCCGAGCAGATCGCCGGCCGGATCCCGATGACCACCATCGCGAACCTGCTCGGCGTGCCCGAGCAGGACCGGGACCTCCTGCTCGGCCTGACCAAGGCCGCGCTGTCGGCCGAGGACGAGGACGTCGAGGACGTCGACTCCGCGATGGCCCGCAACGAGATCCTGATGTACTTCACCGACCTCGTCGAGGAGCGGCGGGAGGCGCCGGGTGACGACGTGATCAGCATGCTGATCGGCAGCTCCGTCGACGGGGTGCCGCTCACCGACGAGGACGTCGTGCTCAACTGCTACAGCCTGATCATCGGGGGCGACGAGACCAGCCGGCTGACGATGATCGACTGCGTCCGCACCCTCGCGGCCCACCCCGAGCAGTGGCGCCGGCTCAAGCGGGGCGAGGTCGCCGTCGACACCGCCGTGGACGAGGTGCTGCGCTGGGCCTCACCCACGATGCACTTCGGGCGCAGCGTCGTGCGGGAGACCGAACTGCACGGCGTACGGCTGCAGCCGGGCGAGGTCGTCACCCTCTGGCACGCCTCCGGCAACCGGGACGAACGGGTCTTCGCGCGCCCCGGCGTGTTCGACCTGGGCCGCACCCCCAACAAGCACCTGGCCTTCGGCTACGGTCCGCACTTCTGCGTCGGCTCGTACCTGGCCAAGGTGGAGATCGCCGAACTGCTCACCGCCCTGCGGGACTTCACCGCCGGCATCGAGCAGACCGGCGAGGCGCGGCGGATCCGGTCCACCTTCCTGACCGGCTTCTCCACCATGCCGGTGCGATTCGTGCCCGAGCCGCGCCCCGGCACGGCTGCGCGATCACCCGCCGACTGACGCCGCCGCCGACCGACCGTCAACCGAAGCCAGCCGACCGACGACCGCAGGAGTGCGGATGAACATCTACATGTCAGGACAGGGGGCGTTCGCGGTGCAGGTCGCGGAAGCCCTCCAGGGCGAAGGGCACAAGATCGTCGGCGCGGCCGCCCCCCGGCTGCGCAAGGGGCACTCCGACGAGGGCAGGCCGATGTCCTGGGACCGCCTGCGCTCCTGGGCGTTCCCCCGGGACATCCCGTGGACGGACTCGGCCGAACTGCGCGCGGTGCACGTCCCGGACGGCGTGGACGTCATCGTCGCCGCGCACTCCCACGCCTTCCTCGGCCGCCGCACCCGCGCCCGGGCCGCCGTCGCGACCATCGGCTACCACCCCAGCCTGCTGCCGCTGCACCGCGGCCGGGACGCGGTCCGCTGGACGATCCGCGACGGCGACAAGGTGACCGGCGGCAGCGTCTACCACCTCACCGAGCGCACCGACGCCGGCCCGATCGCGGCCCAGGAGCACCTCCTCGTGCCCCCGGGCTCCACCCCGCAGAGCCTGTGGCGCGACCACCTGGCGCCGCTCGGCGTCCGCCTCCTCCTGAAGGTGGTCGCCGACCTCGCCGCCGACCGCCGGATCGAGGTCCCCCAGGACGAGGCCCTCGCGACCTGGGAACCCGCGATGGGCGCGCCCCCGCTGTTCAAGCCCGAACTCCCCGCGCTCCCCGGCACCGTCCGGGTGGACGGCCACCGGTCGGCCCTCCACGACCACTGACTCGCCGGTCCGGTTCCGGCGGCGGGCCCGCGGGTGACGACCTCGCCCGGCTCAGCCGTTCCGCCGGAGGGTGTCCCCCGGCGGCCGCCGGTAGGCGTCGCGGTACAGGCCCGCGAAGTAGCCGGGGTGCGCGAAGCCCCACCGCATGGCGACCTCGGTCACCGTGGTGCCGGCCGGATCGGCGGCCGAGAGGTCCCGGTGCGCCGCGTCCAGCCGCACCCGGCGCAGGTGGGCGAGCGGGGTGGTGTCCAGGTGCCGGCGGAAGGCGTACTGGAGGGCCCGCGGGGTGACCCAGGCGGCCGCCGCGATGTCGGCGAGCGTGATCTCCCGCTCGGCGTTCGACTCGATGAACGCGAGCGCCCTGCGCAACGTGGCCGGGGTGGCGTCGTTCCGGTCGGCGGGCACCGGGTCGGTGCGGGCGTCGTGGGGCAGGGCGGCGAGGGTCGCCGCCGCCAGGTGCTGGGCCGCGGTGGCGACGAGCAGGCCGTTCTCGCAGGCGGCCGGGTTGCCGAGGACGTGGTCGCGCACGTAGGCGACGACGGCGCCCAGCTGCCGGTTCGCCGCGTCGTCGACGGGGCGGGCCCCGGTCAGCCGCACCGGGCCGCGCCCCTCGGGGCCGGCGGGCGAGACGGCGTCCAGCAGGTCGGTGTCGAACATGGCGATGGTGTAGCAGGCGGCGCGCACCTCCCCCTCGTAGGGGGCGTCGGGCGGGGCGACCAGGAAGGTGTCGCCCGGGCCGAACACCGTCTCCTCGCCGCCCCCGGTCCGGTCGGCGAGCGTGCCGGAGTGCATGCTGACCAGGCACACCCGGCCGAGGGCGGCGGCGTCGTACGCCATGTCGTAGCCGAAGGAGAGCCGGTCCACGCTGAGCGGCCCGACCGCCTGGCGGCTGATCCGCGCCCGGGCGTCCTCCACCGACCTGCCGATCCGCATCGGCGTGTAGGCGGTGGACAGGAACTCCTCCGTCTCCTCCAGGCTCGTGCTGTCGAAGGACAACGATTCGATCACCATCACCACCAGGCCGTCGGCGCGGCCACGTCGGCCGCGTTCCCCCTCCCGACGGTACGCGCCGCGCCGCGCCGGGCAAACCCGGCGGATCGGCCCGCAGCGGGCGCCGGTGTCAGGACCGGGGGCGGCGCAGCCGGTGCAGCACGGCGGCGGTCGCGGCACCGTAGGCCAGGTGCGGCACGATGTCGGCGGCCCAGTCGGCAGGGGTCCACTTCCGCGGATCACTGATGCCGAGCGCGGCCAGGGGTGCGTCCGCCGCGGCCAGTGCGGCCGCGCCGGCGACGACGGCGACGACGTACGTCCCGGCCCTGCTGGCGGGCCCGGCGACCGCGCCGGTCAGCACGCCGACGCCGAGCCCCACGCCCAGTCCGGCGGCCAGCCCGAGCAGCGGCCCCAGGCCGGCGACCCGGTTGGACCGTTCCTCGTCGGCGCCGGGCACCGGCAGCCCGGTCCGGTCGGCCAGTGCCTCCACGGCCTCCTGGGGGGTGTCGCTGGAGGGCCGCCCGCGGACGGCCATGTCGAGGTAGGTGACGGCGTTGAGGGCGGTGGTGCCGGCCGCGCCGGCGGCGAGGCCCTCCAGTGCCCGGGTGCGGACGGTCATGGCGCCACCTCCCGGCACGGCAGCCGCCGCGGGGGCCGTCGCCGCTCGGCGGCGGACATCCGGACGGATGCCCGAGCGGGCGTTCGAGCCGGTCTCGGGGCAGGCGTCTGGGCAGGTGTCTGGGGGTTCATCGGTCCGGTCCTCCCCACGGGGGTGGCGGCGATCGGACGACCGCCGCTGGCGCGCCTTGCCGGTTCCCGGCGGACCATGCGCGCGGAAGGATTTCGTTTCCACGGCTGCGCGGAGCGGCCGTTTCGCTCCGGGAGCTGTGCCCGGGGTCCGCGGTGGCCCACCGTGGGAGCAGCACCCACCCGGGGTGCCCTGGTCCGCAGGGAGGGCTGCCATGACCTCGCACGCACCGCACTCGCCGCACGCACCGCACTCGCCGCACACTCCGCACTCGCCGCACTTGCGGCCGCCGCCCCGCGAGCCGCGCCCGGACACGGTGTCCGGCGAGGGGATGAGCGCTCAGGTCGCGGACCTCGCCGCGGAGGCCGAGCGGCAGGTCCGCGAGGGGTTGTGGGACTTCGCCCCGCAGGACCAGGCCCTGGCCCGGAAGACCGCCGACGGCCTGGCGGAGGCGGTGGGCTCCGCCGCCGATCAGGAGCGGTTGCCGGTCATCGAACGCCTGGAGGACCTCCGCGAGGCCCTCGCCGTCCTGGCCATCGGCATCGCCCGCACCCACGGCCGACTGGCCTGGTTCCTCGCCCGGGCGAGCACCGTCCTCGCCCCGGTCCTGCACTGGCGGGCGCTGCCCGCCGACCGGCGGCACTCCTTCGGCACCGTGGTGCCGACCCCTCATGAACTCGCCGACGCCGAAGGCGCGGTGCGACGGCTGCACACCGTCCTCGCCCGTACCGACGCGGTCGCCATCGAGCCGCAGCGGGGGCTGGACACGGCCCCGGACGCGAGCACTGGCCCGCACACCCCGGACCGGGGGCAGGCCGTCCCGGAGCCTGGCCGGGGCTGACGCCCGGGGCGCGGCGCCGGCGCAGCCCCGGCGCCCACGCCAGCCCGTTGCCCACGCAGGCCCGGTGCCCACGACGCCGCCCGGGTGCGGCGTCCCGGCAGCCGGCCGGCCCCGGGCACGGCGGAGGCCCGGCTCCGGGGCTGCGTTACATTGGGGCGGAAAGGGCCGCCGATCCCCGCGAGGTGTGGCCGATGCACGCGATCACCGACTGGCTGGACGGCCTGTCGGGCCCGGTCGTGTACGTGGTCATCGGCGCCCTGGTCTTCACCGAGGACGCCCTGTTCTTCAGCTTCTTCATCCCCGGCGAGACCGCCGCCGTCCTCGGCGGCTTCCTCGCCGACCGGGGCCGGGCCTCGATCGGCTGGATGGTCCTGGTGGTGGTCTGCGCGGCCGTCCTGGGGGACTCCGCCGGCTACGAGATCGGCCGCCACCTCGGCCCGGCGATCCTGCGCACCCGTCCGCTGCGACGCCACGACGAGCAGGTGGACAAGGCGCGCGACCTGATCCGCCGCCGCGGGCCGGCCGCCGTCTTCTTCGGCCGCTTCGTCGCCTTCTTCCGCCCGCTGATGCCGTCGCTGGCCGGCATCTCCCGCATGCCGTACCGCCGTTTCCTGCTCTACAACGCCCTCGGCGGCCTGGCCTGGGGCGTCGGCTTCACCCTTCTGGGCTACTTCGCCGGAGCCGCCTACACCAGGGTCGAGGGCACCGTCGGCCGGGTCACCGCCATCGTGATCGCCGCCCTGGTGGTGATCGCACTCCTGGTCTGGTACGTGCGCCGGCACCGCTCGCACGCCCGCGGGGCGTCCGACGGCGACCGGCGGGGCGGGGCCCGGCGGCGCGGCCCGGCCCGGCGGCGCGGCACCGGGCTCCGGGTTACGGTCGCAGGGCCGAGGTGTCCCCGTCGGCACCGTTCTGCCGACGCCGGCCCCGAAAACCCGGTTCGGACGGGGCTTTCGGGGCACCCGTCTGATGTCCCCGCCGCTGACGCCTCGGAAAGGGAGGAAGCAGCCATGACCACGCGCGACGACGACAACGGGACCCAGCCGGACGAGGCCGCCCAGGAGCGGTCCGCCGAGGAACGCTCGATCACCGCGCCCACTCCGGCCGATGTCCGGAGGAAGGCGGAGGGAGGAGCGGGAGCCCGGGAGCGCTCCGCCGAGGAACGCTCGATCACGGCCCCGACCCCGGCCGACGTCCGACGCAAGGGTGAGACCGACGACGAGGGCCCGCAGCCGCCCGGAGCGGACGCCGTGGCGCCCTGACCCGGAACCGCCGCGCCCGCCCGGCAGCCGCTCGCCG
>NZ_JBEPAK010000074.1:0-28146 GCF_040298565.1 Kitasatospora sp. NPDC001539
GCTCGGCGCGAGCGCCGTGGTCGTCCACCCGCCGTTCCGCTGGCAGCGCCAGTACGCCCGCGAGTTCGTCGAGGGCATCAACCGGATGGCGGGCAGGACGCCCGGGGCCGCCGTCGGGCGGGGCCCCGGGCGTCCTGTCGCCCGGTGCGGTGCGTCAGTTGACGTTGACGGCGCTCCAGGTGGCGGCGACGGCACCGTACTCGGCGCTGGAGGCGCCGTACAGGTCCGACGCGGCCTTCAGGGTCGCCGCGCGGGCACCCGCGTAGTCGGTGGTCGAGGTCATGTAGACGGTCAGCGCCTTGTACCAGATCTGCGCGGCCTTGTCCCGGCCGATGCCCGCGAGGGTGGAGCCGTTGGAGGTCGGGCTGTTGTAGCTGACGCCGTTGATGGTCTTGGCGCCGCTGCCCTCGGCGAGCAGGTAGAAGAAGTGGTTGGCCACGCCCGAGGAGTAGTGGACGTCCAGGCTGCCGACCGAGGAGGACCAGTAGTCGGCCGAGTGGCCGTCCTTGGAGGGCTGGTCCATGTAGCGCAGCGGCTTGCCGTCACCGTTGATGTTGATCTGCTCGCCGATCAGGTAGTCCGGCTTGTCGGAGGCCAGGTTGGCGTACCACTCGACCATGGTGCCGAAGATGTCCGAGGTGGCCTCGTTGAGGCCGCCGGACTCGCCCGAGTAGTTGAGGCCCGCGGTGGCGGAGGTGACGCCGTGGGTCATCTCGTGGCCGGCCACGTCCAGGGCGGTCAGCGGGTGGGTGTTGCTGGCGCCGTCGCCGTACGTCATGCAGAAGCAGCTGTCGCTCCAGAACGCGTTGACGTAGTTCTTGCCGTAGTGGACCCGGCTGCTGGCGCCCACGCCGTTGTTCTTGATGCCGCTGCGGCCGAAGGTGTTCTTGTAGAAGTCCCAGGTCGCCGCCGCGCCGAACTGGGCGTCCACGGCCGCCGACTGGGCGTTGGACACGGTGCCGTCGCCCCAGGCGTTGTCCGTGTCGGTGAACAGCGTGCCGGAGCCGGAGGTGCGGCCCTTGAGGTCGCTGGTGGACTGGCCGCCGCGGGAGGCGTCCTTCAGCGAGTAGCCGCCGGAGGTCTGGGTGGTGGTCAGCGGGACGGTGCCGACGAAGACGCCCTTGCCGGTGCCGGAGGCGGTCTGCACCTGCTCGTGGGTGGAGAGCACCTGGCCGGTGGCGGCGTCGGTGACGAGCAGCTGGCTGCTCGGGGTGCCGTCGGCGCGCAGGCCCTCGACCGTGGTGCGGTAGGCGAGCCGCGGGTTGCCGTCGGTGGCCCAGACGACCAGCTCGGCCTGGCCGCTCTGGTGCACCTCGGTCAGCGGCGACTCGTCCTCGTCGACGGTGATGCCGATGGTGGACCGGACGGCGCCGGTCGCTTGGGCGGCGGCCTTGTCCGCCGGGATCTGCGGGGTGAGGCTCGGCAGGGCGAGGCGCGCGCCGACCGCCTTGTCCACGGCGGTGGTGGAGCCGTCGGCCTTCTGGTGCACCACCAGGTCGCCGCCGAGGACGGGGAGTCCGGCGAAGGTACGCTCGTAGCGGAAGTGCCGGGTGCCGTCGGCGTCCACCACGGCGTCCTTGGCCACCAGTTGCTCCTGGCCGCCCAGGGCGAGGGCGTGCGCCACCTTGCCGGCCTGGCCGTTGGCCAGGGCGATCAGGTCGGCGCGCTGCTGCGCGGTGCGGGCCTGCGGAGCCTGCTCCGCCTGCGCGGCGCTCACCTGGACGACGCCGGTGAGCAGGGCGGTGGCGGAGAGTACGGCGACTGCGGCGAGCTTACGCTTCACGGACGAGTCCTTCCGGGAAACCGCGTGTGGGCGCGGTCGCGTCTCGTGCCGGGGGCCGGGGTCGGCTCCTGAGGGGCGGGACGGACGCTGACGTGCGAGGACCCCGAACGGTCGTGCGGCTGCCACCGGTCGGGTGGGGGTGGTGGCGGTCGAACGGGGTTGGCGGAAAGCATGACAATCGAGCAAATCAAATGACAGGTCTTGTTCATGAATTGGCCAAGTCCCGCCAGGGCGGAGGATTGTGAACGGAAGGACAAAGCGGATCTTTCGCCCGGCCTTGCAGCGGGTTCCGGTCCGAACCGAGGCCTGATCGCGCGGCGGTGGGCCGATCGGCCGCCAAGTCGCCTCCGGCCGACCGCTGTTGCCCGGCGTTCACACCGGCGCAATGTCCAGGTATGGACCTGGCCGTCCGATTGGCGGGATCCCGCCACGTGTCCCACTTGTCCACCATCAGGACAGCTGGTAGCACACGTCCCGTCCGCCGGTACGGTAAGGACGTGGCCAAGCCCCTCGCACTCGACTTCGACCCGATCGCCCGCGCCGACGAGCTGTGGGCCCGCCGCTGGGGCACCGTGCCCTCGATGGCGGCGATCACCTCGATCATGCGCGCCCACCAGATCCTGCTCTCCAGGGTCGACGCGGTGCTGAAGCCGTACGGGCTGACCTTCGCCCGGTACGAGGCGCTGGTCCTGCTGACCTTCAGCCGCACCGGCGAGCTCTCGCTGTCCAAGATCGGCGAGCGGCTCATGGTCCACCCCACCAGCGTCACCAACACCGTCGACCGCCTGGAGCGGGCCGGCCTGGTCGCCCGCCGCCCCAACCCGCTGGACGGCCGCGGGGTGCTCGCCTCGATCACCCCGCGCGGCCGGGAGGTGGTCGAGGAGGCCACCCGGGAGCTCATGGCGATGGAGTTCGGGCTGGAGGAGTACGGGCCCGAGCAGTGCCGGCAGGTCTTCGAACTGCTCAGGCCGCTGCGGGTCGCGGCCGGGGACTTCTCCGAGCCGGACGAGGGGGCTGCGCGGGAGCGGCCGTGAGGGCGGCTACCCTCGTGGGAGCGGTGCGCGGATCCGGGCGTACCGGCCGAAACTGCCGAGCGAGGCGAGGAAGAGTATGAAGGCGACCCCCCTGCTGGGCTGGTACCGCGGCCTGGCCATTGCGACCGGTACGGCCCTGCTGGTGTTCTGCGGCTTCATGGTGGCGAAGTACGGCTTCGACGCGGCCAAGGACGTGACCACCTACGTCGCGATGCTGCACGGCTACCTGTACATCGGGTACTTCGTGGTGACCTTCCTGCTCGGGCAGAAGCTGAAGTGGCCGCTCGGCCGACTGGTGCTGACCCTGGCGGCCGGCTGCATCCCGTTCCTCTCCTTCGTCTTCGAGCGCAAGGTGGCCCGCGAGGCCGCCGGCGTGCTCCCGGCGGGCGACGCCGCCCGCCAGCCGGCCGGCGTCTGAGCCGACCCGCGCGTCAACCGGGCGTCCCGCGCCGGGCGTCCCGTGTCGAGAGCGCCCCTTCCCCGTGCCGGGGAGGGGCGCTCCGCCGTTTCCCGGCCCCGCCCGGCGGACATCCGTCGACAAGTAGTAGGACGTCCGAGTAAATTGGTAGGACGTCCTAACAGCTGTGCCGCCCGGTGCCGTGGCGGCCGTACGGAGCGGAGTTCGGCCCATGGACGCCGAGGAGATCGAGCGCGGACGGCAGCGCTGGCAGCAGCGGTACGACAAGGCCCGCAAGCGGGACGCGGACTTCACCACCCTCTCCGGTGACGAGGTCGAGCCGGTGTACGGGCCCGCCCCCGGGCAGGCCGTCGAGGGCTTCGAGCGGATCGGCTGGCCGGGCGAATACCCGTTCACCCGCGGGCTGCACCCCACCGGCTACCGGGGCCGCACCTGGACCATCCGCCAGTTCGCCGGCTTCGGCAACGCCCGGCAGACCAACGAGCGCTACCGGATGATCCTGGACGCCGGCGGCGGCGGCCTCTCGGTCGCCTTCGACATGCCCACCCTGATGGGCTACGACTCGGACGACCCGCGCTCGCTGGGCGAGGTCGGCCACTGCGGCGTGGCCATCGACTCGGCCGCCGACATGGAGGTGCTGTTCGACGGCATCCCGCTCGGCGAGGTCACCACCTCCATGACGATCAGCGGCCCGGCCGTCCCGATCTTCTGCATGTACCTGGTGGCCGCCGAGCGCCAGGGCGTGGACCCGGCGGTGCTCAACGGGACCCTCCAGACGGACATCTTCAAGGAGTACATCGCCCAGAAGGAGTGGCTCTTCGCCCCCGAGCCGCACCTGCGCCTGATCGGCGACCTGATGGAGCACTGCGCCAAGGGCATCCCCGCGTACAAGCCGCTGTCCGTCTCCGGCTACCACATCCGCGAGGCCGGGGCGACGGCCGCGCAGGAGCTGGCCTACACCCTGGCGGACGGCTTCGCCTACGTGGAGCTGGGCCTCTCCCGCGGCCTGGACGTGGACGTCTTCGCGCCCGGCCTGTCCTTCTTCTTCGACGCGCACCTGGACTTCTTCGAGGAGATCGCCAAGTTCCGCGCGGCCCGCCGGATCTGGGCCCGCTGGATGCGCGACCGCTTCGGCGCCAGGACGGACAAGGCGCAGTGGCTGCGCTTCCACACCCAGACCGCGGGCGTCTCGCTCACCGCGCAGCAGCCGTACAACAACGTGGTGCGCACCGCCGTCGAGGCGCTCTCCGCCGTCCTCGGCGGCACCAACTCGCTGCACACCAACGCGCTGGACGAGACCCTGGCGCTGCCCTCCGAGCAGGCGGCCGAGATCGCGCTGCGCACCCAGCAGGTGCTGATGGAGGAGACCGGCATCACCAACGTGGCCGACCCGCTGGGCGGCTCCTGGTACGTCGAGGCGCTGACCGACCGGATCGAGCAGCAGGCCGAGGCGATCTTCCAGCGGATCCTGGACAAGGGCCGCGAGGACCACGCGATCGGCCCGATCACCTCCGGCATCCTGCGCGGGATCGAGGAGGGCTGGTTCACCGGCGAGATCGCGGAGGCGGCGTTCCAGTACCAGCAGGCGGTGGAGAAGGGCGAGAAGCGCGTGGTCGGCGTGAACTGCCACCCGCGCAGCGTCACCCCGGACCTGGAGATCCTGCGGGTCAGCCACGAGGTCGAGCGCGAGCAGGTGCGGGTGCTGGGCGAGCGCAAGGCGGCCCGGGACGACGCGGCGGTGCGCGCCGGGCTGGACGCCATGCTGGCGGCGGCCCGCTCGGGCGAGTCGATGATCCCGCCGATGCTGGACGCGGTGCGGGCCGAGGCGACGCTCGGCGAGATCTGCAACGCGCTGCGGCAGGAGTGGGGGACGTACCGGGAGAACGCGGCGTTCTGACCGCCCGGCCGCCGAGGGCGGCGGACCACCCGGAGCCGCCGTACGGGACTCCCGTGCGGCGGCTCCGGCGTGCCCTCAGCCGGTGGTGAGCGGCCCGAGCAGCAGGTCGGTGAAGCGCCGGGTCCACTCCGGGGTGATCGGTTCGCCGCTGACCAGAACCCGGTGCTCGACGGTGCCCGCGATGGTGTCGAAGATGATATCGACCTCCTGCGCCGCCGCCTCGGCGTCGGTGTCCGGCTCGAGTTCGCCGCGCGCCTGGGCGGCGGCCCGGCCCTGCCGGACGAGGTGCTTCTGCGGGTCCACGATCGCCTCGCGGATCCGGCGGTGCAGTTGCGGGTCCCGGATGCCCTCGGCGAACAGGGCGAGCAGCGCGGCCTGGGTCTCCGGGCGGGCCAGCAGGTCGGCGAACTGGGTGACCACGGCCTCGATGTCGTCCCGCAGGTTGCCGAGGTCGGGCATCACCAGTTCGTCGAAGAGGCTGGCGACGGCGTCCACCACGAGTTCGTTCTTGGACGGCCAGCGGCGGTAGAGGGTGGTCTTGGCGACCTTGGCGCGGACGGCCACGTGGCCCATGGTCAGTCCGCCCCACCCGAGTTCGGCGAGCGCTTCGCGGGTGGCGTCGAGGATCGCGAGGTCGGCGGCGGCGCTGCGCGGGCGTCCCTTGGCCCGGAACGCGTGGGCGCTCTCCCGGACTGTGCTGTCCGGGCTCGCGGGGGGCTGGGCGGCCGGCACCGGGTCTCCTTGCGCTTTACTGCTGAGTAACTTGGGTGGGGTTGGTAACGGTAGCGACTGTTCGCCGGTTCGGGCAGCCGTCGGAGCCGGGAAAGTGGGGCAGCTCACGTCCCCGAACCGGCGCTCGGGCTTGCGGCCGGGGCACCGGCTCCAGTTACGCTACGACCTGTAGCGAAAGCAGTGACAACCAGGCGCCGCGTCCGTGGGACGGGGGCGGCGCGGCGCGGGTGGGGATCCGCGCCGAACGGTTCAGGCTACCGGGGGAAGGGCGCACGGCCCGGGAACCCGCCGCCGCGCGGCCCGCGCGGGGCGACTTTCCGGAGGTTGGTGCCCGCGAGCAGCGCGGACGGGGGAGGATGGTGCCATGCAGCCACGGAATTCGCGTCTCAACAGCGCCGCCCTGCGCGGCGCGGTCGACCTCGCCGCAGTGAAGGCGGCCGGCGAGGCCGCCCAGAAGGCCGAGCAGGCCCGGGCCGAGCGGGCCCGTCAGGCGGCCGCCGCCGAAGCGGCCGGAGTCGCCCCCGCCCAGCCCGCCGACTACCGGCTCGTCATCGACGTCACCGAGGACACCTTCGAGACCGAGGTCGTCCAGCGCTCCACCGAGGTGCCGGTCGTCATCGACTTCTGGGCCGAGTGGTGCGGCCCCTGCAAGCAGCTCAGCCCGATCCTGGAGAGCCTGGCCGAGGAGTACGCCGGCCGCTTCGTGCTCGCCAAGATCGACGTGGACGCCAACCAGCTGATCGCCCAGCAGTTCGGCATCCAGGGCATCCCGGCCGTGATGGCCGTGGTGGCCGGACAGCTGGTGCCGCTGTTCCAGGGTGCGGAGAGCGCCGCCAACGTCCGCAAGGTGCTGGACCAGCTGATCCTGGTCGCCGAGCAGCGCTTCGGCATCTCGGGCGGCGCGGCCGCGCCGGCCGGGGAGCAGCCCGCGGCCCCGCAGCGGCCGGAGGACCCGGCGCTGGCCGCCGCGCACGACGCGCTGGACGCCGGGGACCTGGGCGGTGCCATCCAGGCGTACCGGAACGTGCTGGCCGACGAGCCCGGCAACACCGAGGCCAAGCTGGGCCTGGCCCAGGCCCAGCTGCTGCAGCGGGTCGAGGGCCTGGACCTCCAGGCGGTCCGGGCGGCGGCCGCGGCCGACCCGAAGGACGTCCAGGCGCAGCTCCGGGCCGCGGACATGGACCTGGTGGGCGGTCACGTCGAGGACGCCTTCGGGCGCCTGGTCGACACCGTCGGCCGGACCTTCGGCGAGGACCGGGACACCGCCCGGCTGCGCCTGCTGGAGCTGTTCGAGGTGATCGGCGCCGAGGACCCGCGGGTCGTGGCGGCCCGGACGGCGCTGGCGCGCGTGCTGTTCTGAGCCGGGCGCCGATCGCGTCCGGTCGGCGCCGGGCCCCGGCCTGGCTCCTCGCCCGGCCCGGGCCTGGCACCGAGTGCCTGGCACGGCGGATGACCTGCGGTGTCGCTGGTGATATGGCGACAATCCGGTCAGCCGGACAGAGGTTTACCAAATCTTGATTTCACCCGTGGGTGGTCACGTCCCGTGACCACCCACGGGTGTTTCGTCCGTGTTTCCGGCGAGTTTCGCCGTCACGTTTCCTTCAAGTCGTCACGCACGGTGTAATTCCGGCCAATTTCATGATCGATGCCACCGGCTGTTGGATTACCCGTCAGTAAGTCACCCCTTGTGCTTCGCCCGGGATTCAAGCACGATCGGCCACGCCCGGTCCCAGACTCCACACCTCCGACAGCCGGTCGGCCGGTACGGAGCGCGGGATCCCCACCGGGTGATCCGCCGGCTCCGGTCGGCGGTAGGGAGGGCAGGGGGGTATCCGCGGTCCCACGGCGGTTCCTGTCCTCGACCGGCCGCGCGGCCCTGCGCGGTCGCTGGTTGTCGCTCGGGGGTGATCGCCGATGTCGTCGGTCCGACCCGTCGTCCCGCAAGGACGGCCGGTATCGGGACGGGAGTGCCGCGTTGCGCCGGCCGCTCCCGCGTCCGACGACGCCCACGGCGCTCTCCGCTACCGAGGACGTAGCTCTCTCCCATCCCAGGCCCCCACCGGCGCGGGACGCGCCGCCGGGAGCCGGAGATGTACGTCCTAGAAGGAGGACTCGCATGTCCAAGGCCTACGGCAAGACCCGCTGGAAGCGCTTCGCCCTGGTGATGGTCCCGAGCGTCGCGGCCACCGCGATGGTCGGCGTCTCGATCGCCAACAGCGCGCTCGCCGCCTCGTTCAGCATTTCCGGCCAGCAGTTCAAGGTCAGCACCGACCAGCTGCACGGCACCAACTTCGCCCAGTTCGGCTCGGTCGACCTCGAGGCGAACGGCAAGCCCCACCCGGTCGCGGTCTCGGCCTTCGACCACGCCGACATCACCAACCTGTGCCAGTCGGTGGTGACCGACCTGTCCGCGTTCGGCCTGGGCAAGATCACCCTGCAGCTGCACGCCGGCACCGAGAAGGACAAGCCGGTCCAGGCCGACAACCTCCTGATCGACCTGGAGCAGCTGAAGGCGGACGCGACCTTCACCAACATCAACATCGGTCAGGACGCCTCCACCCTCTCCGGCACGGCCACCCAGGGCTGGGCGCCGCACCCCGGCGTCACCAAGGCGGGCGGCGGCGCCGGCCTGCCGAGCGGTGCGACCGGTTTCGCCCAGGCCGCCCAGAAGGCCGACCTGAGCGGCGTTCAGCAGACGGCCCGCGCCACCTCGGCCGGCACCTTCAAGCTGAACGGCCTGAACCTCGCGCTGAAGAGCGGCGACGGCCCGGGCAACGAGTGCTTCTGAGCCCCGTCTGACGGCCCGCCTCCGGGCGGGCCGGTGTGACGGGTCAGGACTGCGGCCGGGGGGCGGCGGATCACCGCTGCTCCCCGGCCACCCCCCTTTTGTTCCAACCTCGTAGCGACGTCGAGGAGTTGCACCATGTCCAGCGCAACGGTCGAGACGCGGCCCCGCCAGCAGAACCCCGTCGGGTGGCTGTGGCGGCACTTCCGTGAATTCCGCCGCACCAGGCCCTTCTGGGGCGGGCTGCTGGCCATGATCGCCGGCGTCCCGATCCTCTACTTCCCCTACGCCCACCTGTCGTTCGGCGGGCTGACCATCGCGATGTCCACCACCGCGGGCGCCGGGTCGCTGATCATCGGGGTGCTGATGATCATCCTCGGTGTGACCGCCTGGTTCCAGCCTGCCGTGCGGGTGTTCGGCGGCATCGCGACCATCCTGCTGACCCTGGTCTCCATCCCGGTCTCCAACCTGGCCGGCTTCGGCATGGCCCTGCTGCCCGGCCTGATCGGCGGCGGACTGATGGTCTCCTGGGCGCCGCTGCCGGAGCCGTCGGCCGAGCCGACCGGCCGCCGGCGCGCGCGCCGGGCCGAGAAGGCGGCGGACCCCTCGGTGGCGCAGAGCGTCGCCGCCGAGCCGGCCGCGGAGACCGCCGCCCCCGCCGCCGAGCCGACCGCGGAGACCGCCGGGCCGGCCGCCGAGACCGCCGCCCCCGCCGCCGAGCCGGCCGCGGAGACCGCCGCCGAGCCGGCTCCCGGGAGCACCGACGCGGCCGCCGAGGCGCCCACCGCCAAGCTGCCCGCCCAGGGCGGGCCGCACGAGCCCGCGGCGGGCAAGCCCGCCGCCGGGCCCACCGTGCCTCCGCAGGGCGGTGCCGGGGAGCAGGAGGAGGCGCGATGACCGGGCCGGCCGAGCAAGCAGCGGGCCCGGCCGCCCCCGCGCAGCGCTCCGGCCGGCACGCGGCGCCGAGAACGCCGGTCCGGGTCCGGCTGAGAGGCCGCGCGCTGGCGATGGCCGCGGTGCCGACCGCGCTGCTGATGGCCGCCGCCTACACGCCCAACGCGGCGGTCGCCGAGTCGGCCGCGGGCAAGCCCTGCCCCACCGCGCCGGCCACCGTGCCGGACGTCGCGCCGGTCGAGACGCCCGTCCCGAAGAGCGAGCTGCCCGAGCCGCCGCCCGGCCCGTCCGCCGCCCCCACCGGCGCGCCGACGGCCGCCCCGAGCGCGGGCCCGACCACCGTCCCCACGGCGAACCCGACGACGGCCCCGACGCCGACGGCCGCGCCGACCACCTCGCCGGTGAAACCGCCCGCCGCGACCACGCCCACCTCGCCGGTGAAGCCGCCCGTCGTCCGCTCCACCGACACCGGTGGGTCGAGTGCGGTGAGCGCCGTCTACCAGGGCACCGGGAACGGCACGGCGACCGCCGGCCAGGCCGGGCTGATCGACGACATCGTCGGCGGCGTCAACCACCTGCTGAACCCGGGCGCTCCGACCGCTCCGGCACCGAGTGCCACTCCGACCCCGACCCCCGCGCCGGGCACGCCCCAGACCCCGGCCGCCCCGGCACCGCGGGCCGGCACCCCGGCGCAGCCCGCCCAGCCGCAGGCCCCGGCCGCCGGCGCCCAGCAGGCCGCGCCGCCCGCGGCGCAGTCCTCGGGCGGGCAGCCGTCGGCCGGGCAGCCGTCACCGGCGGCCGGCGCGCCGAGCGGCAAGGCGAGCCCGAAGGCGTCCGCGTCGGCGACCCCTTCGGCCGGTGCCACGAAGACGCCCACGCCCGGCGCGAGCGCCTCCGACACGCCGTCCGCCTCGCCCACCGCCGATCCCAACTGCCAGGTGGACGCCCGGAGTCTGACCGCCGGGGCGGCCGCCGCCGAGCACGTCGTGCCGGAGCAGAACTGGACGCTGCAGACCAGCCGGCTCGGACTGCACGGCGCGGTGTTCCACGGCGTCTACGACGTGAAGACCCGGACCGGTACCAAGCGGGTGCTGAAGTTCGTGGTCGACAGCGTGGACATCGAGAACCTCGACATGTCGACCCTGGAGGGCAACGGCGTCACCTTCCACGTCCAGGGCGCGCCGGGCTCGACCTCGACCATGCGCAACGGCCCGATCACCATGTACGTGGAGCGGCTCTCCGGCCACCTGTCCAAGGTGCTCGGCCTGCCGATCCCGATCGACCTGGGGGAGATCACCCTCACCCCGGACACCCTGCCGCGCTGGTTGTACGACCTGATCGGCGCCATCCCGATCCCGCTGGACCTGGAGCTGACCGGGGTCACCGCCAAGCAGGCCGGCCAGTTCGGCGGCACCCTGCACATCCCCGGGATGCACCTGTTCAACGACGACGCGCCCTACAGCGACAAGTAGCGGCGCCCGGGCAGCGGCGACGAGCAGCGCCCGACGAGCAGCGCGCGACGAGCAGCGCCCGACGAGCGGCGGACGCCGGAACGCCGGTGGGACGGCCCTCCCGTACAGGAGGACCGCCCCACCGGCGTCGGTACGGCCGGGCGTCACTCGCCGTGGCTGCCCAGGCGGTGCACCTGCACCATGTTGGTGGTGCCGGGGATGCCGACCGGGACACCGGCGGTGACGATCACGGTGTCGCCCTCGCTCAGCTCGCCCATCTTCAGCAGCTCGCGGTCGACCTGCGCGACCATCGCGTCCGTGGTGGCCACCTGCTCGGTCACGTACGACTCGACGCCCCAGCTCAGGGAGAGCTGGTTGCGGGTGGCCGCGTCCGGGGTGAAGGCGATCACCGGGATCGGCGAGCGGTAGCGGGAGAGCCGGCGGGCGGTGTCACCGGACTTGGTGAACGCGATCAGCGCCTTGCCGTTCAGGAAGTCGCCCAGCTCGCACGCGGCGCGGGCGACCGAACCGCCCTGGGTGCGCGGCTTGCGCCCCGGGTTGAGCGGCTGGAGGCCCTGGGAGATGAGCTCCTCCTCGGCCTTCTCGCAGATCCGGCTCATGGTGCGGACGGTCTCGACCGGGTACTTGCCGACGCTGGACTCGGCGGAGAGCATCACCGCGTCGGTGCCGTCCAGGATGGCGTTCGCGACGTCCGAGACCTCGGCGCGGGTCGGGCGCGAGGCGTGGATCATCGACTCCATCATCTGGGTGGCGACGATGACCGGCTTGGCGTTGCGGCGGGCCAGCGTGATCAGCTGCTTCTGGACCAGCGGCACCCGCTCCAGCGGGTACTCCACGGCCAGGTCGCCGCGGGCGACCATGATGGCGTCGAAGGCGAGGACGATCTCCTCCATGGCCTCGACGGCCTGCGGCTTCTCGATCTTGGCGATGACCGGCACACGGATGCCGACCTCGTCCATGACCTCGTGGACGTCCTTGATGTCGTCCGCGTTGCGGACGAAGGACAGGGCGACCATGTCGACGCCCAGCCGCAGCGCGAAGCGCAGGTCTTCCTTGTCCTTCTCGGACAGGGCGGGCACGTTCACGGCCGCACCGGGCAGGTTGATGCCCTTGTTGTTCGAGAGCACGCCGCCCTCGACCACCACGGTCTTCACCCGCGGGCCGTCGACGCTGACGACCTCCAGGGCGATGACGCCGTCGTTGATCAGGATCGGGTCGCCGGGCTTCACGTCGCCGGGCAGGCCCTTGTAGGTGGTGCCGCAGATGTGCTGGTCACCGGGGACGTCCTCGGTGGTGATGGTGAACTCGTCGCCGTTGTCGACGGTCACCGGGCCGTTGGCGAAGGTCGCCAGCCGGATCTTGGGGCCCTGGAGGTCGGCCAGGACGCCGATGGCCTTTCCGGTGTCCTCCGAGACCTGGCGGACCTTGCGGTACCGCTCCTCGTGGTCCGCGTGGTTGCCGTGGCTCATGTTCAGTCGGGCGACGTTCATGCCCGCCTCGACGATGGCCTTCAGCTGTTCGTAGGAGTCCGTGGCCGGACCCAGGGTGCAAACAATTTTCGCTCGGCGCATATGGATCAGTCTATCCGTTCGTGTTATAGGTGCATTCCGCACGGACCGGGAGGAATCGCCGACGAAGAGTTCCGAGGAGTGAGACGATTTCGTGTCAGTCCTCGGACAGCTCACCCTCCCTGTGCACCAGGGCGAAGGCCTGCCGGGCGATCTCCAGCTCCTCGTCGGTGGGCACCACCGCGACCGCCACCCGGGCGTACGCGGGCGAGATGATCCGGGGCTCGCCGGAGCGCACCGAGTTGAGCTCCGGGTCCACCGCGATGCCCAGCTCCGCCAGCCCCGCGGTGGCCGCCGCACGCACCGGCGCCGCGTTCTCCCCGACGCCCGCGGTGAACGCGATCGCGTCCACCCGGCCGAGCACCGCGTAGTAGCCGCCGATGTACTTGCGCAGCCGGTGGACGTAGCTGTCGAAGGCGAGCCTCGCGTCCGCGTCCCCCTCGTCGGCGCGGCGCATGATCTCGCGCATGTCGT
Organism: Kitasatospora sp. NPDC001539; assembly: GCF_040298565.1. Classification (NCBI taxonomy): domain Bacteria; kingdom Bacillati; phylum Actinomycetota; class Actinomycetes; order Kitasatosporales; family Streptomycetaceae; genus Kitasatospora; species Kitasatospora sp. NPDC001539. Next base: position 13,058 of record NZ_JBEPAK010000074.1, read on the forward strand.
TCTCGCCGCACAGCCCGCGCAGGCCGCTGCGGCGGTTCAGCAGGTCGTCGATCTCGTCGATCGACATCCCGCCCACCCGGTGCAGGTGGAACACCACGCCGGCGTCGATGTCGCCCGAACGGGTGCCCATGACCAGGCCCTCCAACGGGGTGAGGCCCATCGAGGTGTCCACGCAGCGCCCGCCGCTGACCGCCGAGGCCGAGGCGCCGTTGCCCAGGTGCAGCACGATCACGTTGACCTCGGCCGGGTCCTTGCCGAGCAGCCGGGCGGTGGCCCGGGAGACGTACTGGTGGGAGGTGCCGTGGAAGCCGTAGCGGCGCACCCGGTGCTCGTCCGCGACGGCCTTGTCGATCGCGTACCGGGCCGAGTACTCGGGCATCGAGGCGTGGAAGGCGGTGTCGAAGACGGCCACCTGCGGCAGGTCGGGGCGCAGCGCGCGGGCCACCTCGATGCCGGTGATGTTGGCCGGGTTGTGCAGCGGCGCGACCGGGATCAGCCGGCGCACCTCCCTGAGCACCTCGTCGGTGATCACGGTCGGCTCGGTGAACCGCTTGCCGCCGTGCACGACCCGGTGGCCGATCGCGGCCAGCTCGGGGGAGTCCAGGCCGAGGCCGTCGGCGGCCAGCTCCTCGGCGACGGCCTTCAGCGCGGCCGAGTGGTCCGGGAAGACCTGCACCAGCTCGCGCCGCTCGCCCGTGCCCGGCGTGTGCGCCAGCCGGCCGCTGGACTCGCCGATCCGCTCGACCAGGCCGGAGGCCAGCCGGGTGCCGTCCAGCATCTCGATCAGCTGGTACTTGACCGACGAGGAACCGGCGTTCAGGACCAGGACGCGCGTCCCCCCGCTCATGCGCCCGCCTCCCGGAACGCGCACGTGCCGATGGTTCGCTCGCTCATGCCTGGTGCTCCTTGTCATCCTGGGCCTGGATGGCGGTGATCGCCACGGTGTTGACGATGTCCTCCACCAGCGCCCCGCGCGAGAGGTCGTTGACGGGCTTGCGCAGCCCCTGCAGCACCGGGCCGACCGCGACGGCGCCGGCCGAGCGCTGGACGGCCTTGTAGGTGTTGTTGCCGGTGTTGAGGTCCGGGAAGATCAGCACCGTCGCCCGGCCGGCCACCGGCGAGCCCGGCAGCTTGGTGGCCGCGACGTGCTCGTCCACCGCCGCGTCGTACTGGATGGGGCCCTCGACCAGGATGTCCGGGCGCAGCTCGCGGACGATCTCGGTGGCCTTGCGGACCTTGTCGACGTCCGCGCCGGAGCCGGAGGTGCCGGTGGAGTACGAGAGCATCGCGACCCGCGGCTCCACCCCGAACTGGGCGGCGGTGGCGGCGGACTGGATCGCGATATCGGCCAGCTGCTGGGCGTCCGGGTCGGGGTTGACCGCGCAGTCGCCGTACACCAGCACCTTGTCGGACAGGCACATGAAGAAGACCGAGGACACGATCGCGGCGCCCGGCGAGGTCTTGATCACCTCGAAGGCGGGCCGGATGGTCGCCGCGGTGGAGTGCACCGCGCCGGAGACCATGCCGTCGGCGATGCCCTCCTGGACCATCAGGGTGCCGAAGTAGGAGACGTCGGTGACCACGTCCAGGGCCAGCTCGACGGTCATGCCCTTGTGGGCGCGCAGCCGGGCGTACAGCTCGGCGAACTGGCGGCGCAGCGGGCTGGTGGTCGGGTCGACGATCCGGACCTGGGCGCGGTCGCCGCCCGGCTCTCCCTCGGCCGGGCGGCCGGGGGGCGCCCCCACCAGCGGGAGGTCGATGCCCAGGCTCGCGGCCTTGCGGCGCACCGCGTCCACCTCGCCGAGCAGGGTGAGGTCGCAGATGTTGCGGCGCAGCAGGATCTCGGCCGCGCGCAGCACCCGCTCCTCGGTGCCCTCGGGCAGCACGACGTGCCGGCGGGCGGCCCGGGCGCGCTCCAGCAGCTCGTGCTCGAACATCATCGGGGTGACCCGCTCGGACCGGCCGACCTCGATCCGGTTGGTCAACTCCGCGGTGTCGACGTGCAGTTCGAACAGGCCGAGGGCGATCTCGGCCTTCCGGGGGCTGGCCGCGGTGAGCTTGCCCTCCAGGTGGGTCAGGGTGGCGGCGGTGGGCCAGCTGCCCTCCGGGACGACCGCGACCGGGGTGCCGGGGGCGAGCCGGGCGGCGAGCGCCATGACGTTCGGGCCGGGGTGCTGGCCGAGGGTCAGCAGCACGCCGGCGATCGGCGGGGCGCCCGCCGCGTGGGCGGCCAGCGAGCCGATCACCAGGTCGGCGCGGTCCCCGGGGGTGACCACCAGGGCGCCCTCGGTCAGCGCGTCCAGGAAGGTGGGCAGCATGGCGCCGCCGAAGACGAAGCCGCGCACGTCCCGGGCCAGGCCCGCGGCGTCGCCGAGCAGCACCTCGGCGCCGGTCGCCTCGACCAGCTGGGCGACGGTCGGCGCGGCCAGGGCCGGCTCCTCCGGGATGACGAAGGCGGGGATCGGCAGCTTCTCGGTGAGGGTGCGCTGGATCCGCTGCTTGGCGCCGGCGGCCGTCCGGTTGGCGATCATCGCCAGTGTCTCGCAGCCGAGGTCGGTGTACGCCCGGTGGGCGCCCAGCACCTCTGCGATCACGGCCTCCGGGTCCTTGCCCTGGCCGCCGACCACCGGCAGCACGGCGGCGCCGAACTCGTTGGCCAGGCGGGCGTTGAAGGCCAGCTCGTCCGGGATGTTGGTGTCGGCGAAGTCGGTGCCGAGGACGAGCACGGCCTGGCAGCGCCGCTCCAGCGAGCGGAAGCGGTCGACCAGGGCGGAGACCAGTTCGTCCTGCCCCCGGGCGGCCTGCAGCGCGGCGGCCTCCTCGTAGGTGAGCCCGTACAGCTCGGAGCCGGGCAGGTCGATCCGGTAGCGTCCGCGCAGCAGTTCCACCACGTGGTCCGAGCCGGGCAGGCCGGGCCCGGCGGCGTGCACCAGCGGGCGGAAGACGCCGACCCGGTCCACCTGGCGGGTGAGCAGTTCCATGACCCCGAGTTCGACTGCCTGCCGGCCGTCCCCCCGGTCGATGCCGGTCACGTACACGCTGCGCGCCACGTGGGTGTCTCCGTCCCGTCGTCTCGGAAGGTGGTCATATCGACCATACCTTCGACCCTGGTGCGGCTGTCCGCCAGCAGGATCCGGCCGGGGCGGCAAGGGACGAAGGTCACCTCCCGGGCGCCCGCGGAAGGGGCGCCCGGGAGGCGGCGGTCAGCGGACCGGACGGAGCCAGAGGGTGGCGAGCGGGGGGAGGACGAGCTCGGCGGAGCGGGGCTGGCCGTCCCATTCGGCCGACTCGGCCTTGATCGGGTGGGAGTTGCCGACACCGCTGCCGCCGTAGATCTCGGCGTCGGTGTTCAGCACCTCCTCCCAGAGCTGCTCGCGGCCCGGCAGGGCGGGCAGGCCGACCCGGCGGCCGTGGCGGACGACGGGGGAGAAGTTGCAGACGGCGACCAGCGGGGTGCCGTCGGCGGCGAACCGGACGAAGGAGAGCAGGTTGTCGTCGGCGGCGCCGCCGTCGAGCCAGCGGAAGCCGTCCGGGACGGTGTCGAGCTCCCAGAGGGCGGGGGTGTCCCGGTAGACCCGGTTGAGGTCGCGGACCAGGCGGCGCACCCCCAGGTGCTCCTCGCGGGCGGGCCACTTCTCGTCGAGCACCCACCACTGCGGTCCGTGCTCGTGGTCCCACTCGGCTCCCTGGGCGAACTCCTGCCCCATGAAGAGCAGTTGCTTGCCCGGGTGGGACCACATGAAGCCCAGGTAGGCCCGGTGGTTGGCGCGCTGCTGCCACCAGTCGCCGGGCATCTTGGCGACCAGCGCCTGCTTGCCGTGGACGACCTCGTCGTGCGAGATCGGCAGGATGTAGTTCTCGGAGTAGGCGTACACCATCGAGAAGGTGATCTCGTTGTGGTGGTACTTGCGGTGCACCGGCTCCTTGGACATGTAGACCAGCGAGTCGTGCATCCAGCCCATGTTCCACTTCAGCCCGAAGCCGAGGCCGCCGGCGTCGGTGGGCCGGGTGACGCCGTCCCAGGCCGTGGACTCCTCGGCGACGGTGACCACGCCGGGGCAGCGGCGGTAGACGGTGGCGTTCATCTCCTGGAGGAACGCGGCCGCGTCCAGGTTCTCCCGGCCGCCGAACTGGTTGGGGGTCCAGGCGCCGCCCTCGCGGGAGTAGTCGAGGTAGAGCATCGAGGCGACGGCGTCCACCCGCAGGCCGTCGACGTGGAACTCCTCGCACCAGTAGACGGCGTTGGCGACCAGGAAGTTGCGCACCTCCTTGCGCCCGTAGTCGAACTCCAGCGTTCCCCAGTCGGGGTGCTCGGCGCGCAGCGGGTCGGCCGGCTCGTACAGCGGCTCGCCGTCGAAGCGGGCGAGGGCGAAGTCGTCCTTCGGGAAGTGCGCGGGCACCCAGTCGACGATCACGCCGATGCCGTGCCGGTGCAGGGCGTCCACCAGGTACCGGAAGTCGTCGGGGCCGCCGAGCCGGGCGGTGGGCGCGTAGTAGCCGGAGACCTGGTAGCCCCAGGAGCCGCCGAAGGGGTGCTCCATCACCGGCATGAACTCCACGTGGGTGAAGTTCAGCTCGGTGAGGTAGCGGGGCAGCTCCTCGGCGATCTCCCGGTAGGTGGTGAGCTCGGGCCGCCAGGAGCCCAGGTGCAGCTCGTACACCGACATCGGCGCGCGGTGGTGGGCGGTGCGGGCCCGGCGCGCCATCCACTCGCCGTCCTGCCACTCGTAGGCCGAGGAGGTCACCACCGAGGCGGTGCCGGGCGGGCACTGGGCGGCCCGGGCCAGCGGGTCGGCCTTGTCGAGCACCCAGCCCTGCCGGGTGTGGATCTCGTACTTGTACGTGGTGCCCTCGGCGAGGCCGGGCACGAACAGCTCCCAGATCCCGGAGGAGCCGAGCGAGCGCATCGGGTGCCCGGTGCCGTCCCAGTGGTTGAAGTCGCCGATCAGCCGGACCCCGACGGCGTTCGGCGCCCAGACCGCGAAGGCGGTGCCGGGGACGCCGCCGACGGTGCGCACGTGCGAGCCGAGCGCCCGCCAGAGCTGCTCGTGCCGGCCCTCGGAGATCAGGTGCAGGTCGAGCTCGCCGAGGGTGGGCGGGGTGCGGTAGCCGTCGTGCTGGCGCAGCGGCTCGCCGCCCGGGTAGGTCACCAGCAGGGTGTAGTCGGGCAGTTCGCCGCCGGCCAGCAGGCCGGTGAACAACCCGCCCTGCTGGTGGGTGAGTTCGGCGGGGCCCTCCGGGGTCTCCACCACCACCCGCTCGGCGAACGGGCGCAGCACCCGGATCGCCGTGCCGCCGTGCACCGGGTGGGCACCGAGCAGCGCGTGGGGGTCGTGGTGCTGACCGCTCACCAGCCGGTCCACCTCGGCCGGCGGCAGCGGCGCTTCGGGCAGGCGCAGCGAGCCGGTGGCGGCGTCCGCCGGGGCGGGGGCCGCCGGGACGCGCCCGTTCGCCTCCGGGCTTCCGGCACCGGCGCGCCCTTCGGCTCGGGGCGGGTCGGCCGGCGAGGCGGCCGGAACGGGGCGGCTGGGGCGGCCGGTCGGGTCGAGCGGCGTCACGGTGTGGTCCTCCTGCGGGGGTGGGCGAACTCGTGGCGGGGCGGGGGCGCGGGGATCAGACGGACAGGGCGAGCCGGTTGATCGCGGCCAGCGGGATCGGCAGCCAGCTGGGCCGGTGCCGGGCCTCGTAGACCACCTCGTACACCGCCTTGTCGATCTCCAGCGCCCGCATCAGCTCCGGGGAGGCCGCCGGGTCGGCGCCGCCCCCGGCGGTGTAGCCGGCGCAGAAGGCGGTGCGGTTGCGCTGGGCCCAGGCGGCGGCGAGGTGGGCCAGCTCCGGGTCGACCGGGCCACCGGCCAGCAGGTGGGCGGCCGCGTAGTCGAAGGAGCGCAGCATCGCGGCGACGTCCCGCAGGGCGGGCTGCGGCTCGCGGCGCTCGTTGACGGACTTGGCCGGCTCGCCCTCGAAGTCCAGCAGCACCCAGCCGTGCGGGGTGCGCATGGCCTGGCCGAGGTGGAGGTCGCCGTGGATGCGCTGGACCGGCAGGCCGTCCGGGTGGGCGTCGGCGAGCTGCTGGAAGGCGTTGCGCAGCGCGGAGCGGAAGCGCAGCAGTCCGGGGACGGCGGCGACGGCGCTGTCCAGCCGGTCGGCCATCGCCGTGGCGAGCCGGCCGGTCTGGGTGCGGTCCAGCCGGGCGACCGGCATCGAGCGGGCCAGCACCCGGTGGACCTCGGCGGTGGCCCTGCCGAGCCGGTGCGCCTCGATGGCGAAGTTGCCGGGGGAGCGGTCGCCCTTGAGCCGGCCGACCTGGTCGAGGGCGAGCTCCCAGCCGTCCTCCGCGTCCGGCAGGTAGCGCTGCAACAGTCCCAGGGTGGCGGGCTCGGCCCGCTCCATCCGGCTCTCGAACCAGGCGGCGACCCGGGGGATCCGGGTGGAGCCGGCCCGGGAGAGGGCGAGCGAGAGCTCCAGGTCGGGGTTGGTGCCGGGGTGGATGCGCCGGAACAGCTTGAGGATGTACGAGGTGCCGTAGATGACCGAGCTGTTGGACTGCTCGGCGGTGGAGGCGCGACCGGGGAGGTTGGCGGGCAGTCCGGATCCCGGGGTGCGCCGGAAGGAGAGCGAGCCGAAGCGGTCGCCGGTGGCGAGGTGTTCCAGCAGGCGGCCGGTCAGTTCCGGGTCGTGCACCGCGTCGTAGAGGGCGGCGCCGTCGTACGGGCCCTGGCTGAGCCGGCCGAGCACCGCGCTGGGCTCGATCCCCGCGGGGCCCTGGGAGCGGATGCCGAGCAGCAGCTGGTAGATGTCGCCGTGCGGGGCGCCGGCCGTGGTGGCGTGTTCGACCCGGAGCAGCAGGTGCAGCAGGGCCGGATCACCGACCTGCAGCGGGGTGCCGACCACCGGGGTCAGTCCCGTGATGGGCCGTCCCTTCCCGGCGTACCAGCGCTGGGTGGGGAGCCACTCGGAGATCAGCGGCAGGGCCGCCTGGACGAGTTCGCTGACCCCCAGGGCGGTTCTCCGGGGCCCGGTGCCGCGCACGCCCGCGGGCGCGGCGGGACCGGCCGGGGCGTCGGGCTGCACATGGGCTTGAGAACGGGAGGTTTCGGACATGACTCCCTTTCCCCGGAAGCACGCGGACTGCCCGACGGGTCGTGGCCGGGTCCGTCAGTCTTCCGGATTGCGGCGGCGCGGCGGTCGCGGCACGCGAGCACGGCTCGGGTGTCACGCCTTCGTGTGGGTGGCCGTTGGGCTGTTCTCCGTACGCGGTGGTGCAGAGAGCTCCGGGGGCGCGGGGGTGCACCTCGCGCCCCCGGAGGGTCTGGTGGTGCCGTGCGGACCGGTGGGCGGCTCGGCGCGGCGGATCGTTACTTCGACCGCCTGGTGCCGCTCAGGCGCGGGGGCTGCCGGAGCTGGAACCAGTAGAAGCCGTGCCCGGCCAGCGTGAGCAGGTAGGGCCACTCGCCGATCGACGGGAAGCGCACCCCACCGATCAGCTCGACCGGGTACCGTCCGCCGTACTGCCGCAGGTCCAGCTCGGTCGGCTGCGCGAACCGCGAGAAGTTGTTCACGCACATGACCAGGTCCCCCTCGTACTCGCGCACGAAGGCCAGTACGGCGGGGTTGCTGGACGGCAGTTCGGTGTAGGTGCCGAGGCCGAACGCCGGATTGAGCTTGCGGATCTCGATCATGCGACGCGTCCAGTGCAGCAGCGAACTCGAACTGCTCTGCTGCGCTTCGACGTTGGTCACCTGGTAGCCGTACACCGGGTCCATGATGGGCGGCAGACTGAGCCTGCCCGGGTCGGCGGAGGAGAAACCCGCATTGCGGTCCGGGGTCCACTGCATCGGCGTGCGCACGCCGTCCCGGTCGCCCAGCCAGATGTTGTCGCCCATGCCGATCTCGTCCCCGTAGTACAGGACCGGCGAGCCGGGCAGGGAGAGCAGCAGGGCGGTGAACAGCTCGATCTGGTTGCGGTCGTTCTCCAGCAGCGGGGCGAGCCGGCGGCGGATGCCCACGTTGGCGCGCATCCGGGGGTCCTTGGCGTACTCCGCGTACATGTAGTCGCGCTCCTCGTCGGTGACCATCTCCAGGGTCAGCTCGTCGTGGTTGCGCAGGAAGATGCCCCACTGGCAGCCGCCCGGGATCTGCGGGGTCTTGGCGAGGATCTCGGACACCGGGTAGCGGGACTCCCGCCGCACGGCCATGAAGATCCGCGGCATCACCGGGAAGTGGAACGCCATGTGGCACTCGTCGCCGCCCGCGGTGAAGTCGCCGAAGTAGTCGACGACGTCCTCCGGCCACTGGTTGGCCTCGGCGAGCAGCACGGTGTCCGGGTAGTCGGCGTCGATCTCCTTGCGGACCCGCTTGAGGAACTCGTGGGTCTCCGGGAGGTTCTCGCAGTTGGTGCCCTCGCGGGCGAACAGGTAGGGCACCGCGTCCAGCCGGAAGCCGTCGATGCCGAGGTCGAGCCAGAACCGCAGTCCGGCGATCATCTCGTCCTGGACCCGGGGGTTGTCGTAGTTGAGGTCCGGCTGGTGGGAGAAGAACCGGTGCCAGTAGTACTGCTTGCGGACCGGGTCGTAGGTCCAGTTGGAGGTCTCGGTGTCGACGAAGATGATCCGGGCGTCCGGGTACTGCTTGTCGTCGTCGGCCCACATGTAGAAGTCGCCGTACGGCCCGTCCGGGTCCGTGCGGGAGGCCTGGAACCACGGGTGCTGGTCGCTGGTGTGGTTCATGACGAAGTCGATGATCACGCGCATGCCGCGCGCGTGCGCGGCGTCGACGAACTCCATGAAGTCGGCGATGTCACCGAACTCCGGCAGGACCGACTTGTAGTCGGCCACGTCGTACCCGCCGTCGCGCAGCGGCGAGGCGAAGAACGGCGGGAGCCAGAGGCAGTCGATGCCGAGCCACTGGAGGTAGTCGAGCTTGGCCGTGAGCCCCTTGAGGTCCCCGACCCCGTCGCCGTTGCTGTCCTGGAAGGACCGCACCAGCACCTCGTAGAAGACCGCACGCTTGAACCACTCCGGGTCCAGGTTCTTCTTCGAGGTCTCGGGGAAGGTGTCGGGGACGGGCTCGTTCACTGTCACGCTGGGTTCCTCCGAACCGTGAGGAGGTGAGCCGGCTCGGCTGAGGGATCGAGCCGGACGTAGTTGTGCCGGCCCCACGTGTAGACGGCGCCGGTGAGCTCGTCGTGCACCGTGTACGGGCCGTCGGCGTCCTGCCCGGGCAGGACGATCGTGACGGTGGCCTCCTGGACGTGGTGCGGGTCGAGGTTGACCACCGTGATCACCTGGTCGGTCAGGCCCTCGGGGGTGGTCGCGGTCTTGGAGTAGGCGATCACCTGGTCGTTGTCGGTGGGGTGGAAGCGCAGGTTGCGCAGCTGCTGCAGCGCGGGGTGGCGCCGGCGGAGCCGGTTCAGCACGGTGAGCAGCGGGGCCAGGGTGTCGGCGCGGTTCCAGTCGCGCGGGCGCAGCTCGTACTTCTCCGAGTGCAGGTACTCCTCCGAGCCCGGGTGGGCCGGCTCGTTCTCGCACAGCTCGTAGCCGGCGTAGACGCCGTAGCTGGGGGAGAGGGTGGCGGCGAGCACGGCTCGGATCGCGAAGGCGGCGCGGCCGCCGTGCTGGAGGAAGGCGTGCAGGATGTCCGGGGTGTTGGCGAAGAAGTTGGGCCGCATGTAGGCGGCCGCGTCACCGGTGAGTTCGGTGAGGTACTCGGTGAGTTCGTTCTTGGTGTTGCGCCAGGTGAAGTACGTGTACGACTGGTGGAAGCCGATCTTCGCGAGGGTGTGCATCATCGCCGGGCGGGTGAAGGCCTCCGCCAGGAACACGACGTCCGGGTCGGTGCGGGCGATGTCGCCGAGCACCTTCTCCCAGAAGACCACCGGCTTGGTGTGGGGGTTGTCGACCCGGAAGATCCTGACGCCGTGGGACATCCAGAATCGAAGGATCCTGACGGTTTCCTTGACGATTCCATCCATGTCCTGATCGAAGTTGATCGGATAGATGTCCTGGTACTTCTTCGGCGGGTTCTCGGCGTACGCGATGGTGCCGTCCGCGCGGTGGCTGAACCATTCCGGGTGCTTGTTCACCCACGGGTGGTCCGGGGAGCACTGGAGGGCGAAGTCCAGCGCCACCTCCAGGTGCAGGGCCCGGGCCTCGGCGACGAAGTGGTCGAAGTCCTCGATGGTCCCGAGGTCGGGGTGGATCGCGTCGTGGCCGCCCTCGGGGGAGCCGATCGCCCAGGGCGAGCCCACGTCGTGCGGACCGGCCGTCAGGGAGTTGTCCGGTCCCTTGCGGAACGCTCGCCCGATCGGGTGCACCGGCGGCAGGTACACCACGTCGAAGTCCATCGCGGCGATCGCCGGCAGCCGCTCGGCCGCGGTGCGCAGGGTGCCGGAACGCGGCGGCTCGACCCCGTTCGGGTCCACCACCGCGCCCTCCGAACGGGGGAAGAACTCGTACCAGGAGCCGAACAGCGCGCGCTCGCGGTCCACCTGGAGCGGCAGCGGACGGGAGGCGCTGAGCAGCTCGCGCAGCGGGTAGCGGGCCAGCAGCTCCAGCACCTCGGGGGCGAGCGCCGCGGCCAGCCGCGACAGCTGGGGCAGCCCCGGGTCGCGCAGCGCGTCGGCGGCGGCCAGCACGTGCGCCCGGCCCTCCTTCTTCGGCACGCCGGCGGCGGCCTGCTCGAACAGCCGGGCGCCCTCCTCCAGGACCAGCGCGGTGTCGATCCCGGCCGGCAGCTTGATCGAGGCGGCCTTGCGCCAGGTGGCGACCGGGTCGCTCCACGCCTCCACCAGGTACGACCAGCGGCCGGGCGCGGTCGGGGTGACGTACGCGCCCCAGCGGTCGGTGCCCTCGGCGAGTTCGCGCATCGGCGTCCACGGGCCGCTGCGGCCGCGCGGGTCGCGCAGCACCACGTTGGCGTTGACGGCGTCGTGGCCCTCGCGGAAGACGGTCGCGGTGACCAGGAAGGTCTCGCCGACGACGGCCTTCGCCGGGCGGCGACCGGCGTCGACGATGGGGCTGACGTCCAGGACGGGGATGCGGCCGATCACGGTGTCGCTCTCTGTCGTCTTGCGGGCGGAGGGCTTGGTGGCGGGTTTGGCGGCGGGTTTGGCCGGGGCTTTCGCAGCGCGTTTGACGGCGGGTCCGGGGGCGGGCTTCGCGGCGGGGTCGGCCGCCGGCTCGGCGGTGCGCGCGGCCGCGCTCCTGACGGTGCTCCTGGTCCTGCTCGCCGCGCGCTTGGCGCCGCTCCCGCGGACGGGGGCCGTCGCGGGGTCGGCGGCCGGGTCGGCGCCACCGGGGTCGGCGGCCTGGTGGGTGGTGGCCGTCGTGGCGGTGGCCGTGCGGCGCGTGGTGGTGCGCCTGCGCGGTGCCGCGGTCCCGCCCTCCTCGACCCCGGGGTGCCGGGTGGTGGCGGAGGGCTGAGCGGTGGCGGGCCGTGCGGTGAAGGGCCGGGCTTCGGAGGATTCGTCACGAACCGCCCCGGACCCCCGGGGCGACGGCATCGCCGGGTCTGTACGAGTGTCAGAATCCATCCGTCCGGCGGATTCCGCGACCGCTGCGTCGAGGCTTTCGGCCACCGGTGTGGACTGGTCCCGCGTGTCGCCGTGCATGCCAAACTCCTGCCCGAGATCAGCGGCAGCTCCCGCGGGGCCGGGGGGCGGGCCGGGGGGAGTGCCGGGAGGACTGCTGGGTGGGGGAGGACGTGCGACCCGAAGCCTGCCCGCGCCGCTGTCCCCGGCAACCTGCCCGGCGCCCGCCGCGCCGGTGGCGGGACGCCCCGGAGCCCGCGCGCGTCCCGGCGCACGCCTCCAGGGGGCACGCCCCTGGCGGCCCGGACGACCCGTGAACGAGCCGACCGGTGGCGAGGACACGCGGCGGAGCGCGGTGAGCGCCGAACGGGCTAAAGGAGGAGGGAACGAGCAACGCGAAAAGGATTCGGACGTGCTGCTTCACGGCGGCGTGAGACGCCTCCGCAGCATCAACGACCTTGGGTCATCCTCGCACCGGCGGCGCGGTTTTCGCAGCGGTACGACAGGAGTTTCGACCCCCTTCGCGGGTGGATGAGCGACCGGAAATGGATCTGTTCCGCAGAGTTCACGCATTGGTAGCGCGGCGCCCCGGAATGTGCGCCTCGCGCGCCCCCCGCGCAGACCAATGCGCCGAATGCGATCTCATCAATAGGCCGAACGGATGCCCAATAGTCCACTTGACCCACTGTCAAGGCGACCGCGAAGGCTACGCTTCACGCCTGTGAAGGCAATCCGCAGATTCACCGTCCGCACCGTCCTGCCCGAACAACTCCAGCCGTTGCACGAGCTGGCCCTCAACCTGCGCTGGTCCTGGCACCCCGAGACCAGGGACCTCTTCCGGTCCGTGGACCCGGAGGTCTGGGCCGCGACCGGCGAGGACCCGGTGCGGCTGCTCGGGGAGGTCCCGGCCGCCAGACTCGCCGCACTCGCCGTCGACCGGCGGTTCCTGCGCAGACTCGGCGACCTCGCCGACGACCTGCGCGACTACCTCACCGGCCCGCGCTGGTACCAGACCCAGTTGGAGACCGGCGCCACCCCGCCGCCCGCCGCGATCGCCTACTTCTCGCCCGAGTACGGCATCGCCGCCACGCTGCCCCAGTACTCCGGCGGCCTCGGCATCCTGGCCGGCGACCACCTGAAGGCGGCCAGCGACCTCGGCGTGCCGATCATCGGCGTCGGGCTGTTCTACCGGCACGGCTACTTCCGCCAGTCCCTGAGCCGGGACGGCTGGCAGCAGGAGCGCTACCCCCTGCTGGATCCGGACGAACTCGCGGTGAGCCTGCTCCGCGAGGCCGACGGCAGCCCCTGCCGGGTCGACCTCGCCCTGCCCGGCGGCCGCACCCTCGCCGCCCACATCTGGAAGGCCCAGGTCGGGCGGGTCCCGCTGCTGCTGCTCGACTCCGACATCGAGGCCAACTCGCCGGCCGAACGGGACGTCACCGACCGGCTCTACGGCGGCGGCAGCGAGCACCGGCTGCTCCAGGAGATGCTGCTCGGCATCGGCGGCGTCCGGGCCGTGCGCGCCTACTGCCGGCGCACCGGCCACCCCGCCCCCGAGGTCTTCCACACCAACGAGGGCCACGCCGGCTTCCTGGGCGTCGAGCGGATCCGCGAGCTGGTCGCCGACCCGGCGGCCGGGCTGGACTTCGCCGCCGCCCTGGAGTCCGTCCGGGCCGGCACCCTGTTCACCACCCACACGCCCGTCCCGGCCGGCATCGACCGCTTCGACCGCGACCTGGTCGCCCGGCACTTCGGCGGTGACGCGGCGCTGCCCGGCGTCCCGGTCGAGTCGGTGCTCGGACTGGGGGCGGAGACCTGGCGCGGCGGGGACCCGAAGCTGTTCAACATGGCCGCGATGGGCCTGCGGCTGGCCCAGCGCGCCAACGGGGTGTCCACCCTCCACGGCGAGGTCAGCCGCTCGATGTTCAACGGCCTCTGGCCCGGCTTCGACCCCGCCGAGGTGCCGATCACCTCCGTCACCAACGGCGTCCACGCCGCCACCTGGATCGACCCGGCCGTGATCCGCCTCGGCGCCGCCGAGATCGGCGCCGACCGCGCCGAGGAGGCGATGACCACCGGCGAGACCAAGCGCTGGACCGGCCTGGAGCGGATCGGCAACGCCGAGATCTGGGACCTGCGGCGCAGCCTGCGGGCCCAGCTGGTGGACGAGGCCCGCCGCCGGCTGCGCACCTCCTGGCGCCAGCGCGGGGCCGGCGAGGCCGAGCTCGGCTGGGTCTCCTCCGTGCTCGACCCCGACGTGCTCACCATCGGATTCGCCCGGCGGGTGCCCTCGTACAAGCGGCTCACCCTGATGCTGCGCGACCCGGACCGGCTGCGCGCCCTGCTGCTGCACCCCACCCGACCGGTGCAGATCGTGGTCGCCGGCAAGGCCCACCCGGCCGACGACGGCGGCAAGCGGCTGATCCAGCATATGGTCGCCTTCGCCGACGACCCGGCGGTGCGGCACCGGATCGTCTTCCTGCCGGACTACGACATGGCGATGGCCCAGCACCTCTACCCGGGCTGCGACGTCTGGCTGAACAACCCGCTGCGCCCGCTGGAGGCCTGCGGCACCTCCGGGATGAAGGCCGCGCTCAACGGCTGCCTCAACCTGTCCGTCCTGGACGGCTGGTGGGACGAGTGGTACGACGGCCAGAACGGCTGGGCGATCCCCACCGCCGACGAGGGCGGCGGGGTGCTCGACCCGGACAGCAGCGAGGCCGAGCGGCGTGACGACATCGAGGCCGCCGCGCTGTACGACCTGATCGAGGAACAGGTCGCCGGCCGGTTCTACGACCGGGGCGCGGACGGGCTGCCGCACCGCTGGATCGCCATGGTCCGGCACACCCTGGTCACCCTCGGCCCCAAGGTGCTGGCCGGGCGGATGGTGCGCGAGTACGTCGAACGGCTGTACACCCCGGCGGCGCTGGCCCAGCGGGAGCTGGCGGCGGAGCTGCCGCCCCGGGCCGAGGGGAGCGCGGGCACCGCGGCCGAGCGCCCGGAGGCGGCCGGGCGGGTCACCGCCGCCCGGGAGCTGGCGGTGTGGAAGGCCAAGGTCCGGGAGGGCTGGCCGGCCGTGCGGGTCGAGCACGTCGAGGCCGACTGCCCGGCCGAGGCCCAGGAGCTGGGCAGCTCGCTGTCGCTGCGGGTGCAGGTCGCGCTCGGGGCGCTGGAGCCGGGCGACGTCGAGGTGCAGGTGGTCTCCGGCCGGGTCGACGAGACCGACGGCATCTCGGAGGTCTCGGTGCTCGCCCTCAAGCCGGTCGGCGGTCCCGACCTGGACGGCCGCACCCGGTACGAGGGCTCGCTGGAGCTCTGCCGCACCGGCCCGTTCGGCTACACCGTCCGGGTGCTGCCCGCGCACCCCAGGCTGGCCTCCCCGGCCGAGATGGGGCTGGTCGCCCTCCCCGCCGAGTCGACGGGAATGGACGCGGGGCTGCTGCGCTGACGGGTGCACGCGCGGGGCGGGACCTCCGGTCGCATGGCGGATGAGGGGGCGTCCTCCCCGGGTAAGCGGGAGCTGCTTCGATCGCAGGGCGGATGTGGGCATCGCCGACGC
>NZ_JBEPAK010000075.1:0-28137 GCF_040298565.1 Kitasatospora sp. NPDC001539
GCGAACTCGCGTTCTCGTTGGGGGTTATGGGATTCAGACGTGTGATGTTGCGTCGGGGCCGCGCGGGCGACGGGCGCCCGCGCTCGGGCCGGGGCGTGCGGCTGCGGTCCGTGCTGCTGCCCGCCCCGTGCCGTGGGCCTACTCGGCGACCTACTCGACGACCAGCTCGACCGGGATGTTGCCGCGGGTGGCGCGGGAGTACGGGCAGACCTCGTGCGCCTGCTTGACCAGCAGCAGGCCGGCCTCGCCCGCGAGCGCGTCGGGCAGCTCGACGCGCAGCACGACGGACAGGCCGAAGCCCTCGCCGTCCTTGCCGATCGACACCTCGGCGGTCACCGAGGCCTCGCTGGTGTCCACCCGGGCCTGGCGGCCGACCAGGCCGAGGGCGCTGGCGAAGCAGGCGGCGTAGCCGGCCGCGAACAGCTGCTCGGGGTTGGTGCCCTGGCCGCTGCCGCCGAGCGCGGGGGGCATCGCGAGGGCGAGGTCGAGCTGGCCGTCCGAGCTGACGGCGCGGCCCTCGCGGCCGTTGGCGGTGGCGGCGGCGGTGTAGAGCGCGTCCATGAGGGGTCCCTTCGTAGTGCTGCTCGTCTGGCGGTGCGTCGGTCGCGGACAGCCTGTGCCCGGGTTCCTGGGGTCCGGGGGCCGGTCCCAGCTCGGGGCTCGAGCGGTTCCCCGCCCGTCGGGCGGCGGCCCGGTCGTCGCTGTCCGCTCGATAAGTAGAGCACGCAATTCAATTGCGCACAACTCAGTGGCGCGATGGCCATCGGTACCATGGGTCCATGACCACGCTCCCCCCGGGCCTGGCGGACGAGGAACTGCTCCGCCTCGACCAGCAGATCTGCTTCTCGCTCAACGCGGCCTCACGCGCCTTCGGCGGCGTCTACCGGGTCCTGCTCCGGGATCTCGGGCTCACCTATCCCCAGTACCTGGTGATGCTCGTGCTCTGGGAGAGCGGTGACCTGCCCGTCAAGCGGATCGGAGAGCGCCTGCGGCTCGACTCGGGGACGCTCTCCCCGCTGCTCAAGCGCCTGGAGTCGGCCGGCCTGGTGCGGCGTGAGCGCAGCGCGGAGGACGAGCGGTCGGTGACCGTCGGCCTCACCCCGGAGGGTTCGGCGCTGCGCGAGCGCGCCGGGCAGGTGCCGCGCCGGCTGCTCGCGGCGACCGGGCTGCCGGTCGAGGACCTGGCCGCGCTGCGCGAGCTGCTGGAGCGCGTGACCGGGGCGCTGGACTCGGCCGTGGTGGAGCCCGTGCCGTAGGGCGGTCATGGGGTGAGCGCGGACGGGCGCGCCGCGGGGTCGCGGCGGTTGTCAAGTCGGGCCTCGGGCTGCTGTGATCTGGGTCACGTATCCGTCGCCGGTGATGGACTGCGCCGCCCGAACCGGCAGGTCAGCGGGGCTGTTCAGAAGTGAACGGAAACGGTCGCCAATTGTCCGCCCGATCCGGTCGACAACGCGGGCCCGTCGGACGGTTACACCACGAGCCCCCGAAGGGGCCGTCGGCGTGCCACCCGGTGGGCCGGCCAGCTGACCCAGGAAGAGGGGGCGCGTGTGAACACTCCCGGGCCGGGCGAGGAGCGTGGTCTGCGGGCGGACCCGCTCGACGACCTGCCGACCGACTTCGAGGCCTTCTTCACCCGTGAGAACTCCGGCTACCTCCGGTAC
Organism: Kitasatospora sp. NPDC001539; assembly: GCF_040298565.1. NCBI lineage: Bacteria > Bacillati > Actinomycetota > Actinomycetes > Kitasatosporales > Streptomycetaceae > Kitasatospora > Kitasatospora sp. NPDC001539. The sequence continues at coordinate 1,662 of NZ_JBEPAK010000075.1, forward strand.
GCCCAGCAGCGGCTGCGCCACCGCGAGGACGCCCAGGACGCCGTGCAGAACGCCGGCACCACGCTCTACCGGAACTGGCGCCGGGCCCTGGCCAGTGAGGACCCGCAGGCCTTCGCCTTCAAGATCGTCAAGGACGCGGTGGTCGACGTCATGCGCGAGCGCCGCCGCACCGAACGCAAGCGACTGCGGGTGATCGCCCAGCGCCGCCCCGACACCAGCCAGGACGAGCTGGAGGAACTCGCCGAACTCGACGCGCTGGACTGGGCGATGGAGGAGCTCGCCCGCGCCGCGCCGGTCCAGGCGGACGTCGTCCGGCTGCGCCAGGCGGGCCTGTCCTACCACGACATCGGCCGGGCACTCGGCCTCGCGCACACCACCGCCCGCACGTACTACAGCCTCGGGCGGCGCCACCTGGAGTACCTGCTGGAGCACCCGGACGACGGGCAGGCGACATGAGGATCACCGAGCTGCTGCGCGCGCACGCCACCGACCTCGACCGGGAACTCCGCGACCACGACCCGGCCGCCTTTACCCGGCGACTGGCCGAGCGGCTGACGGCCGCCCGACGGAGCGCCCCGACCGCGCGCGAGCGGCCCGCCCGGCCGCCCGCCGCTGCCCGGCCGCCGCACGTCCCGTCCCCGGCCGGGCGCCCCCGGACCGACGGGCGGGCCGACCTGCGGCGCGACCTGCGGCAGCTGTGCGCGGGCGTCGCGGGAGCGGCGGAGCCGGGAGAACTGGCCCTGGACCTCGAACTCGCCGAGAAGACCGCCCTGCGCACCCTCGGCTGCCTGCTCTACGGGATGGGCCGTACGGCGGACGGCGTCTTCTGGTGGCGGATCGCCGTCCAGTACGGCGACGAACTGGCCGTGCACTGCCTGGCCGTGCACTACGCCGCCGAGGGCGCGTGGGACGACGCCGCGCGCTGGGCCGCCGAGGCCGAGGACCTCAGCGGCCCCGGGCGGCTGCCGGAACTGGCTCCGCACGCCCGGCCGAGCGGGGCGGCCGAGCTGGCGCGGCGGCTGGCGGAGCGGTACGACGGCGAGATCCTGCTGACGCTCCGGGACGCGGTCGGTGCCGGGGCGCGCGCCGGCGGCGGCGCGGGGGACCGGCCCGGAGCACGGGACGGCGATGACGACGGCCATGGCGGCGGGCGGCTGGGAGCGCGGATGGTGCGGGGCCGGGGGGCGGCGCGGACCCGGTGACCACGACCGGCTGCGCCGCCCGGCCGCAGCGCCGCCGCAGGGCGCGTGCAGGGGGACCGGTCCGGGTGCCAGCGGCAGGCGGGGCGGGTGTGCGTCAGGTGAGCCCGGCGAGCGCGTCGCCGAGGTAGGCGGCGCCGAGGACCGCCGGCACGGTGGTCGTGATCGCCGCGCTGTGGGTGGCCGCCCAGGCGCGCCACTCGCCGAGGGCGCGGATCGAGCGTTCGGTGCCGCGCCGGTGCACCGTGAGCGGGACGATCGCGCCCAGTGAGCCGATCAGCACCAGGAGGGCGGCGGCCACGGCCTTCGCCCCGGCGCCGGTCGGAGCGGCCGCGATCGAGGCGGCGCCGCCGACCGCCGGGAGCAGGGTCCTCGGGTGGCCCACCACCTGAGTGACGGCCAGGCCGGCCGCGCGCGCCGCGGTGAGGCGGTCGACCCCCAGGAGCCAGGTCGGGGGCGCGGTGATGTGACCCGGTCGCGGGCGGTCGCGCCACTGCCGTACGGCGAGCAGCAGGAGCAGGGTGCCGAGTCCGAGCTTCAACCAGTACGACCAGGTCGGCCGGCCGTCGTCCGGGTCGAGGGCGTTGCCGGCCACCACGACCACGGTCGCGACCACGCCCAGCCCGAGCACCCAGCCGGCGGTGAAGGCGAGCCCGTTGGCCCGGCCGCGCGGCGCGGCGAGGATCAGCAGCACGGCGATCAACGGCAGCGGGCTGAGTGCGACCGCCACCGCCGAGGCCAGCATCGGGCCGATCGCCTCGCCCATCCCCGCACCTGCCTTCCCGTGGCCGGGCGCCGTCCGCCATTCAGCTACGGCCGGGGGCGGCGCGCACGGCCGGTTGGACCGTCCGGGTGAGTCGTGACGGGTCAGTCGGGATGGCTCAGCCGTGGCGGGTCAGCCCCGGCGGATCGGCGGGGAGCGCGGCAGGGCCGCCGCACCGGTGGGTGCGACGGCCCTGCGCAGGTGCGTCCGGTGGCCGGACCGGCCGGTCAGTCGGCCGGCCCGCCGACCGGTCAGTCGGTGCCGGACTCGATCGCCGCGTGGTCGAGCGCGGTGGAGTCCTCCTCGTCACCGTTGCCGGCCGCGATCGGCGCGGCGCCACCGGGCGCGAGCTCGCCGATCAGGCCGCTCCACGGGGCCAGCTGACCGTGCCCGGCGTACTGCTCCAGCTTGCTGCGGGAGTCGGCGATGTCCAGGTTGCGCATGGTCAGCTGGCCGATCCGGTCGTCCGGGACGAAGGCGGCGTCCACGCTGCGCTCCATCGACAGCTTCTCGGGGTGGTAGCTGAAGTTGGGGCCCTGGGTGTCGATCACCGAGTAGTCCTGGCCGCGCCGCAGCCGCAGCGTCACGCTGCCCGTGACGGCCTGGCCGACCCACTTCTGCAGGCTGTCGCGCAGCATCAGCGCCTGCGGGTCGAACCAGCGGCCCTCGTACAGCAGCCGGCCGAGCCGGCGGCCCTGGGCGTGGTAGGTGGCGAGGGTGTCCTCGTTGTGGATCGCGTTCAGGAGGCGTTCGTAGGCGATGTGCAGCAGCGCCATGCCCGGGGCCTCGTAGATGCCGCGGCTCTTGGCCTCGATGATCCGGTTCTCGATCTGGTCCGACATGCCCAGACCGTGCCGTCCGCCGATCAGGTTGGCCTCGTGCACCAGCTCCACGGCGGTGCCGAACTCCCGGCCGTTGATCCGGACGGGGCGGCCGAACTCGAAGTCGACGGTGACGTCCTCGGTCTGGATCTCGACGGCCGGGTCCCAGAAGGCGACGCCCATGATCGGGGCGACGATCTCCATCGAGGCGTCCAGGTACTCCAGGCGCTTGGCCTCGTGGGTCGCGCCCCAGATGTTGGCGTCGGTCGAGTAGGCCTTCTCCGCGGAGTCCCGGTAGGGCAGGTCACGCTCGGCGAGCCATTCGGACATCTCCTTGCGGCCACCGAGCTCGGTGACGAAGGCCTGGTCCAGCCACGGCTTGTAGATCCGCAGGTTGGGGTTGGCGAGCAGGCCGTAGCGGTAGAACCGCTCGATGTCGTTGCCCTTGTACGTGGAGCCGTCGCCCCAGATGGAGACCCCGTCCTCCTGCATGGCGCGCACCAGCAGGGTGCCGGTCACGGCGCGGCCGAGCGGAGTGGTGTTGAAGTAGGTCTGCCCGGCGGAGCGGATGTGGAAGGCGCCGCAGGCGAGGGCGGCCAGGCCCTCCTCCACCAGCGGTGCCCGGCAGTCGACCAGGCGGGCCTGCTCGGCGCCGTACGCGCGGCCGCGGGCCGGGACGTCGGCGAGGTTCGGCTCGTCGTACTGGCCGATGTCGGCCGTGTAGGCGTAGGGGACGGCGCCGTGCTCGCGCATCCACGCGACCGCGACGGAGGTGTCCAACCCACCCGAGAATGCGATGCCGATCCGTTCACCGACCGGCAGCTTGCTCAAGACCTTCGACATGCATGCACCCTTGACCCACCCGCGCGGCGCGGGCTCCTGATGTAGCGACGTGTGAGGGGATTCGGCGTATTCGATCCGATGCCCGCACTCTGGCATAGATTTGCAGAGTAGCGCAAGAGCATACGGAGCGGTGGGGCGGGGGCGGCGCTCCCCGTGCCGTTCGGCAAGGGCTGCCCGCGCGGTCAATTCCCTTCCCCGGAGCGTGAGTTGGGGTGGCTGGCCGGCCGGCGCGCGCGCCGGGTGGCGGCCGGTACGGCTGGGTGGCACCGACGGGGCCGCAGGGCGTTCCGCCGTGAGGAAGGGGCGCCGGGCGCGCGGAGGATCAGCCGCTGTGGGCGCCGCTGGGGGCAGGTTCGCGATCGGGGGCGGCGCCGGACCCGCTGCCGGGCTCGCCGCCCGACGCCCGGGCGGCGGCGGCCCGGAGCCAGGGAGTGCGGGAGGCGAGGACACCGAGACCCAGGGCGACCAGGTGCCCGGCGTCGGCCAGTTGCTGGTCCAGCGCCCAGGCGGCTGCGAGGGCCACGGCGAGGGCCGGCAGGGCGTACCGGCGCAGGGAGCGGTGGCCGAGCGCCAGCAGGCAGGCGGCGGTGGCGACCAGCCCGTAGCTGATCCCGACGTCCCGGGCGCGGGAGAGCGCGCCGGGGATCCGGACGGTGAGCATGACCCACATCGCGCCCTCGGTGAGCAGCGTCGCACCCAGGTGTCCGAACACGAAGACCGCGCCCGCGCGGGCCGGGCCCCAGCGCCACTCCGCCAGGCCCAGGACGGCGGCGACGCCGGCGATCCCCACCCAGGCCGGGACCCCGTCGACCACCAGGCCGCTGGTGAACATTGTCCACCACTTGCCGACTTCCATGTGGTGGACGTTGCTGCTGTTGTGCCGCATGAAGCGGACCCGTTCGGCGTGGCTCCGGGTGGCGAGCCAGCAGGCGGTGACGGCCAGGAGGATCACGTAGGTCGCGGTGAGCCGCAGGCGGAGGGCGCTTCGCAGGGCAGGGTGACGGACGGTGTCGCCGGCCGTCGGTCCGGTCGTCCTGAGGCGGTCCGTCATCGTGCCTGGTGCCCTTGCTGTCGCGTGTCTCAGGTGCCGGCCGTCCCGCGGAAGGCCGGAGGGGTCAGCTTATGCCAGGGCCCGGTGGCCACCGGGCTGGTCGGCAGCACCGAACGAGCCGGGCAGTGGTGCGGGGCCGCGGCCGGATCACCCGAAAGGGCCGCCGCGGCGGCGACCCACGGGGACGCCGGGCGAGGGTGGGGACGAACCGTCGAGGAGGCGCCGATGTCCGGCAGCACCACCGGGGTGCCCGAGACGCGTCGGCGGCGCTGGTGGGCTCGCGCGGCCCGCGCGGTCCGGGCGTACGTCAGGCGCGCCCCCGGCACCTACGTCTGGCTGGCGATCCTGCTGGTCACCACCGAGGTGATCCGGCACGTCGACACCGCCACCGCCGACCGCATCCTGGAACGGCGCTCGACCAATCTGCACCACCTCCAGGTGTCGCCGGTCCGCGTGCTCGCGACGAGCGCGCTGTGGATCGCCGGTGGTGGCTGGCTGGGCTACTTCGCGCTCTACAACGTCTTCCACGTGCCCGCCGAACGCTGGCTCGGGACCTTGCGCTGGATCTCGGTGGCGATGGTCGCCCACGTCGGGGCGACGTACCTCAGCGAGGGGGTCCTGGGCTGGGCGATCCACCGGGGCCTCGCCCCGCCCAAGGCCGTCTACACCCTGGACTACGGCGTCAGCTACGCGCTCGCCGGGGTGATCGGGGTGCTCACCTACCGGATCGCGCGGCCGTGGCGGTACGCCTACCTCGCCGGGGTGCTGGCCGTCTACGGAATCGCCCTCCACCAGAACCGGGACTACACCAGCATCGGGCACCTGAGCGCGGTGCTGATCGGACTCGCCTGCTACCCGGTGACCCGGGACCGGCCGGGCGTCTTCGATCCGGTCGCCGCGGCGCGGGCGCTGCTGCGACGGCGCGGCGGAAAGTGAGCTCCGCCCGGTGGGCGCGCGGCCGGTCGGTCGCCGTACGGGGTGGGCAGGGGAAGCAGGCGCCGGGGCGGCGGGGCAGTGGCGGCGGCGGGGCGGCAACGGGCCGGCGGGCGGTTCCCGGGGAGCCGCTCGTCGGCCGGGTGGGGTGGCGGGAGCCGGGCCCCCGGTCACCGGTCGGTCACTGCTTGACGCGCTGGGCCACGCAGAGGATGTTGCCCTCGCTGTCCTTGAACCAGGCCGCGCGCATGTCGTCGTTCTCGGCGACGCCGTTGACGGTCTTGAGCCCGGGGAAGTCGTACTCCTCGAAGGTGATGCCGCGCTCGCGCAGCGCGGTCATCTCACGGTCGAGGTCGGCGACCTTGAAGCTGGCGAGGGTGTGGGCGGCCTGTCCGCCGCTGGGGGTGTGGTAGATCGTGAACTCGGTTCCGCCGCAGTCGCAGGTCAGTTCCTCCTCCGTTTCCGCGGTGAGCTTGAGGCCCAGCGTGTCGGTGTAGAAGGCCTTCGCGCGGGCGAGATCGGCGGCGGGGATGACTGCTTGCAGCGGTCCGTCTCCAAGCATGGTGTTCGCCTCCTCTCAGTTACCAGGCTAGGGAGTTCGAGTGCCGGTCGCCCGGCGAGCGGGCGGCCGGTGCGAGGAGTTCGCGAGGAGTGCGCGCGGGGTCGCGAGGGGTGGCGAGGGGTCGCCGCGCAGGGTGCCCCGCGGGGGAGGCGGGTGGGGCGACGTCGCCGCCCGGGGGCTGCCCGGCCGCCCCCGGCAGCCAGGGGCCGGCCCGGGCTCCGAGGGCAGCCGTCCTTGCCCCCGGTTGTGGCCGCCGCGGCCTGCCGCCCGCCGCACGCGGGGCCTACCATCGCCCCTGACCGCCGTCCCGAGCGATCCCGGACCGAGGGAGCGAGCCCATGCACGCGCAGGAAGGCCGCCGGACCCGTAGGACGCCGCGGCCGGCGACATCACCGGCCACCGCGGCACCGTCGCGGTCGCGCTCGCTGGCGGACCTCCAGGGGACGGTCGGGAACGCCGCCGTCGGCCGGATGCTCGCGGGCCGGGCGACGGCCGTCCAGCGGATGCCCGGCAGCGACGGGCAGCAGGAGCAGCCCTCGACCGTGATCAGCGGGCACGGGCGGTTCGGCGACAACCAGCGCCTGCCCAAGAACCCCGACAACCCGCGCAGCCGCGCCCTCAAGGCCACCTTCACGGTGCCCGCGGGCGTCGAACTCGTCGTCTACGCCCCGCCCGGCGCGTGGCTGGAGAACGAGGTGGCCAATCGCGTCGAGTCCGGCAACCCCCCGACCACCGACGAACTCGAACTGGTCGGGGACAACAACAAGCGCAAGCCCATGCCGCCGGACTACCCCAAGACCTTCCGCGCGGGCGAGGAGGTCATCAACTACAAACTGATGCCCCTCGACGCCAGGCACCTGGCCGAGGGTGCGGTCTCGGTCGACGCCGGCACGCTGCGGGACAAGGTGCAGGAACTCCTCGAGGCCCGCGAGGACCAGGGCGAGGACGCCCCGCCGCTGACGATCCACTACGCCTGCTGCGGCGTGGGCTCCTCCAGCGTCCCGGAGATCGACCGGCTCTTCGTCCACCGCAACTACACGGTGATGATGCGCACCACGCCCAGGACCCCGAGCCCGGAACCGGAGGCGCCGCCCAAGCGCCGCCGGAAGGGGTAGCGGCCGCACGCAGACGGGTCAGGACCGCGTGGCGGGCGCGGAAGCGGCCGGCGTGACCGCCTCCCAGACGAACCCGTCCGGGTCCGCGAAGGAGCCCGCCGTGCTGCCGAGGACGATCCGGTGCGAGCCGGTTCCGTCGGCGGGCACGCCCACCTCCTTGGCCAGCGCGGGGCGCTTGTACAGCGCCAGCTTCACCGCGCCGGGTCCGCCGGAGGCGAACTCGGTGTACTTGCCGCCGAAGCTCCTGGCCACGGTCAGGCCCTGACCGACGTAGAACTCCCTGGTGGCCTTGACGTTCGCGACGCCGAGCAGCAGGACGACGTCGTCGATCTCGCGGGTGGCCGGGCCGGAGTCCCGCTTCGCCGAGGTCGCGACCTTCCAGGCGGTCCCGTCCGGCGCCTGGACGACGCCGCCGTAGCCCCACAGCGACTTCGCCGCGGGCTTGAGCAGCGTGGCACCGGCGTCCACGGCGGTGGCGAGGAAGGCGTCGACGGTGGCAGGCCGGGACACCGTGAGCGCCAGCGCGAAGCCCCGGAACCCGCTGGAGGGCGCTCCGGACTCCCGCAGGCGAACGTACTGCTCCACGCCGAAGGCGGTGTAGAACCGGTGGGCGGCCCCGGCGTCGGGCACCTCGAGGGTCACGGACGCGAGGGACACGGTGGACGTGGTGGTTTCGTTGGTTCCCATGGGCATCACGCTACGAGCGGGCCGGTGGGCGGGGCTTCTCGAATCCTGACCGGTGTCCTCCGGTCCCGCGTGTCCCGCGTGGTCCCGTCCGGTCCTGCCTGGTCCCGTCTGGCCCCGCAGGGCCCGTCACCTGCGGTCGGTATCGCCGCGTTCCGGCTGGGGCCGGGCGCGAAAGCCCGTGCCCAGCAAGGGTGTTGCACCCTGGGCCGCATCCGGCGGGGAGGCCCGGCCGCCGTCGCGATCAGGTCGGCACGGTGCAGGGCCGGGGGCGGCCGGGAGGTCAGACCTGCGCCATGCCGCCGTCGACGAAGAGTTCGACGCCGGTGATGAAGCTGGAGGCGTCGCCGGCCAGGAACGCCGCGGCGGTGCCCATCTCCCGGGGGTCGGCGATCCGGCCGGTCGGGTTGCCCTCGCCCATCGTCCGGACCGCGGCCGGGACGGCGTCGGCTCCCTGCGCCATGGCGAGGGCGTGCCGCAGGGAATCGGTGTCCACGGCGCCGGGGCTGAGGACGTTGATGCGGATGCCGGAGCCCTTGATGTCCTGGATCCAGGACCTGACGAAGGCGCGCACCGCGGCTTTGGATCCGCCGTACAGGCCCATGCCGGCCGGGGGTTGGACGGACGCGGTCGACCCGATGATGACGATCGTGCCGCCGGGCGGCAGCAGGGCGATCGCCGGCTGGACGGTGAACAGCACGCCCTTGGCGTTGACGCCGAAGGTCCGGTCGAACTGCTCCTCGGTGGTCGCGCCGAGCGGGGCGTGGGCGCCGATGCCGGCGTTGGCCACCACCGTGTCGAGGCGCCCGTGCCGCGCGATGACCTCGCGGTACATCGCCTCCATGTCCGCGAGCCTGGTGACGTCGGCGACGACGCCCGAGCAGTTCGGGCCGATGGTGGCGACCGCCTCGTCCAGCGGCTCCCGCTCGAGGTCGGTGATGACCACGCGGGCGCCCTGGTCCGCGAACTCCCGGGCGATTCCCAGGCCGACGCCGGACGCGCCGCCGGTGATCACGGCGACTCTGCCGTCGAGGGGGAGGTTCATCGTGTGCTCCTCGGGGGGTCGAGTGCCCGCACGGTGCGGGCGCGACGGCGCGTCCTCGACCCTCGTAGACTTACGAAGTGGAGGCGCCGCCGGTTGCTTGGAACTATAAGCGGCGACGCCTCCGGTTAGCTACCCCAGGCCAGGAAGGAACCTGTCGTGACCGCGGACACCGGGCGCCCACTGCGGGCCGACGCACGGCGCAACCGGGAGAAGATCCTCTCGGCGGCCGTGCGCGTCTTCGCCGAGGACGGACTCGAGGCACACCTCGAACGCATCGCCAAGGAGGCGGGCGTGGGCTCCGGCACCCTCTACCGCAACTTCCCCACCCGGGAAGCGCTGATCGAGGCCGCCTACCGCAGCGAACTGACCCGACTGTGCGACTCCGCCCCCGACCTCCTGGCGGCCATGCCGCCGCGTGAGGCGCTGCGCGCCTGGATGGGGCGCTTCATCGACTACGCCACCGCGAAACTGGGGATGGCCGAGGCCCTGCGCGCCGTGGTGGCCACCGGCGTCAACCCCTACGCCCACAGCCACGAGCTGATGATGACCGCCCTCACCTCGCTCCTGGACGCCGCCACGGCCGCCGGCACCATCCGGCGGGACATCAGCGCGGCCGACCTGTTCGCCGCCCTCACCGGCGTCGCCCTGGCCGCCGGAAGACCCGAGCAGCGCGAGCAGGCCGAACGCCTCCTCGACCTCACCCTGGACGGACTGACCCACGGAACGGGTGTCTGAATTCTGTCCGGCCGATCTCTGACCGTACCCACTGAGCCGGGCGCGCTGCAGAGTGCCTGTGGGCCCGCTTCCGAGTGGCCCCCCAGGAGTCACCTGGGGTCACTTGCGGCGCAGCGGCAGTTGGGAGGGGAGCGGGCGTTCATGATCGCCAGCGCAGTACCCAGTGGCACTCGCCCGGGGGATGACGAGTTGGCCCGGTGCGGTCGGCGCCGCGATGATGCGGGGATGCGCACCTTCGAAGAGCTGATCGCCGAGGCCGAGTCCGTGTCCGTGGACGGCTGGGACTTCTCCTGGCTGGCGGGCCGGGCCTCCGAGGAGCGGCCCTCCTGGGGCTACCAGCGGCTGCTGGCCGAGCGGTTGGGCACCGCGACGGCCGCCCTGGACATCCAGACCGGAGGGGGTGAGGTGCTTGCCGGCGCCGTACGGCTGGGTGGGGGCCCGTCCACCCTGGTGGCCACCGAGGCCTGGCCGCCGAACCTGGCCGCCGCCACCCGGCTGCTGCACCCGCTGGGCGCGGTGGTGGTCGCCGACCCGGACGAGCCGCCGCTGCCGTTCGCGGACGGGGCCTTCGACCTGGTCACCAGTCGGCACCCGGTCCGCGCCTGGTGGTCGGAGATCGCCCGGGTGCTGCGGCCCGGTGGCACGTACTTCGCCCAGCACGTCGGCCCGGCGTCGGTCTTCGAACTGGTCGAGTACTTCCTCGGACCCCAGCCGGAGGCGCGCGAGAGCCGACGGCCCGAGGCGGAGGCGGCCGAGGCGCGGGCGGCCGGGCTGGAGGTGGTGGACCTGCGCTCCGAGCGGCTGCGGATGGAGTTCCGCGACATCGGCGCGGTGGTGTACTTCCTGCGCAAGGTGGTCTGGATGGTCCCGGGCTTCACCGTCGACGCCTACCGGGACCGGCTGCGCGAGCTGGACGCCCGGATCCGGGCCGAGGGGCCGTTCGTGGCCCACTCGGCGCGCTTCCTGATCGAGGCGCACAAGTAGATCGTCCGATCGGGTTGGGAGGGTCCGGTCGGCCGTCCCCGCCCGGGTGAGCACCTGTTATTCCCGGGCGACGGCCTGTCATGACCCCTAAAGTGGGGGCGTGTCCGGCGGGTTCGCGCGTCGAGAGCGCTCGGACAGCTGCTGACCGGTCGGCTGAGCCGGCGCGATCGGGCCTGTCGGCCTCCTGCTGGGTGTCCTCCGGCCCCGCAGACATCCCTTCAGGAAGGACGACACCCGTGATACCCCCCACGCCCGCCGACCCGACCGTGCTGCACCCGATGCCCGAACAGCCGCGGGTGGTGCTGCTGAAGCCGCTGATCACCTCGCCACTGATCGAGGTCGGGGACTTCTCCTACTACGACGACCCCGACGACCCGACCGCCTTCGAGTCCCGCAACGTGCTGTACCACTACGGACCGGAGAAGCTGGTCATCGGGAAGTTCTGCGCGCTGGGCGAGGGCGTGCGGTTCATCATGAACGGCGCCAACCACCGCATGGACGGCCCCTCCACGTTCCCCTTCCCGATCATGGGCGGTTCCTGGTCCGAGCACTTCGACCTCATCACCGGCCTGGCCGGGCGGGGCGACACCGTGGTGGGCCATGACGTCTGGTTCGGCTACCGGTCCATGGTGATGCCCGGCGTCCGCATCGGCCACGGAGCGATCATCGCCTCCGGCTCCGTCGTCGTCGACGACGTCCCCGACTACGGCATCGTCGGTGGCAACCCCGCCCGCCTCATCCGCCGCCGCTACAGCGACGCCGACGTCGACCGCCTCCTCGCCCTCGCCTGGTGGGACTGGCCGCTCCAGCACATCACCGAACACATCCGCACCATCATGTCCGGCAGCATCGACGACCTGGAGAACGCGGCGCCCGGGCCCGTCGAAGAGGCACCTCAGGACCCGACGTCCAGCAGCGCCACGGGCCGTTGAACGGACCCGGCCCAGGACGACCTGCGCGGGTGACCTCGCCTGGCGAACCGCGATCCACCGTTCCGGCACCGAGAACCAAGCCGTCAGTACGTCTGCTCGGCTCCACCACCACGCGGTCGCCGAGCGGCTCCGCACCCGTGCCGTCGCCTTTCCGGAGGCGCTCGGCCGTGCGCTGACTCTGCGGGCCCGGCCGGTCGTGGACCACGGGGCTGCCTGTCGGAAACTTCTTCGGTGCGGGCCGAATCCTTCCTGCCCGTGCGCGCCTCCTATGGGCGTACCGACAGACGTCGGGACGCAGACATGATGGAGGAACTCGTGATCATCGGAATCGGCATCGCCGTCGTCCTGGTGCTGCTCTGCACCTGCATGGTCGTCATGAGGCGCAAGCGCGCCGGGCGGGGCTGAGGGCGCCGTGGCGAAGTACACCTGGCCAGGTGAGCAGTTGGTGCTCGCCGCGCAGAGCGGACACGTCGACTCGATCGCCGCGCTGGTGTCGGGCTCCCACCCGAACGTGCAGCGCTTCGCCCGCTCCCTCTGTGCCACACCGGAGGACGCGGAGGACGCGGCGCAGGAAGCCCTGATCATCCTGTACCGCAGGATCGGGACGCTGCGGGCCACGGCCGCGCTTTCCTCGTGGATGTTCCGGATCGTCCGCAACGAGTGCCTGCGCCGGGCCCGGGCGGCGCTGCGGACCAACCCGGTGCCGCTGCCGGGCGACACCGCCGTCGCCTCGGCCGAGGACGAGGTCCTGCAACGCCTGGAAGCCGGCAGGGTGGCGGCCGCGGTCGCCGCCCTGCCGCCCGACCAGCGCCGCGTGCTGATCATGCGCGACATCCAGGGCCTCAGCGGCCGGATGGTCGCCGACGCCCTCGGCCTCACCACCGCGGCGATGAAGTCCCGTCTGCACCGGGCCCGGCGGACGGTCCAACTGGCCCTGCTCACCGGCCCGGAGCCGACTCCTGGGGGGAATGATGACCGGATCGAAGCCCGGCACGACGTCTGACGGAACCGACTTCTCGAGCAGGTCCCTGCCCGAGCACATCGTGCGCGGCGTGGTGGGCTTCGGCTCGCTGATCGGCTCGGTCGCCCTCGTGCCGGTGATCGGGCCGATCAGCCTGGTCCTCCTGCCGGTCGGACTGGTCGCCATGCGCGGCTGCCCGACCTGCTGGGCCATCGGCCTGATGCAGACCGTCTCGCGGGGCCGGCTGCAGCGCTCCTGTCGGAACGGCGCCTGCAAGCTGAGCGTCGCCGGCCGGCATCCGGAGAAGGTCGGCTCCTGAGCCCGTCCATGCCGGGTGAGCGCCGCCGCCCGTACCGTGGCCGGGAAGGCGGGCGGCGGTCGACGCCCTTGCGGCGAGGCCCCCTCAGCAGCCCGAGTCCGGCGGAGTGGGCCGCAGCCGCAGTCGCCGGGGGTGGCGCTCCGTACCGGTCGCGGCCGCGGCCCGTGGCCGGGCCGGCGCGGCGGTGTCCGGGCGGTAGCTGAACCGGGGCAGGAAGTACTGGGTGACCGGGCCGACCAGGAGGGCGTACAGGACGGTGCCGATGCCGACGCTGCCGTCGAGGAGCCAGCCGATGCCGAGCACGGTGAGCTCGAGCAGGGTGCGGACCAGGCGGATCGACCGACCCGTCACGTCCGCCAGTCCGGTCATCAGGCCGTCCCGGGGGCCGGGGCCGAGACGGGCGCCGACGTAGACCGCGATGGACAGGCCGTTGAGCACGATGCAGACGGCGACCAGGGCGATCCGGACCGGCAGGCCGAGGTGCTCGGGGACGAGCGCGAGGCCGAGGTCGGAGGAGGCGCCGACCACGGCGATGTTCGCGACGGTGCCGAGGGCGGGCTTCTGCCGCAGCGGGATCCACAGCAGCAGGACCAGGACGCCGAGCACCGCGCTGATCATGCCGAAGCTCAACGGCGTGTGGTAGTGCAGCCCTTCGTACAGCACGCTCCACGGGTTGACGCCCAGGGAGGTGCGCACCATCAGGGCCAGGCTGAACCCGAACAGGGCGAGGCCGACGACGAGTTGGGTGAGGCGGAGGAACGGCCGCTCGGCCAGCGGCAGGTAGCCGAGGGCGGGCGGCCGGGGGCCGGCGGCGTCGGCGGGGCCGGCGGTGTGTTTCGGGTCGTGCTGCGGGTCGCGTACCGGCCGACGGCGCGGGAGGCGCGGGACGTGGTGGCCGCTGGTGTCCACGGTGGGTCGCCTCCCGGCGCTCGTCGGGTCGTACGTGGATCGGGTCGTACATGGATCAGGTGGTGCGTAGAGCAGGTGGTGCGTGAGGCAGGTGGTGCGTCAAGCGGGTGGTGCGCGCAGGTCGGGACGGTCCTACCCCCGGATCAGGGGCTCAGCCGCCCCACGGCGGCGCGGATCCGCCGGGCGGCCTCGCTCAGGACGGGGCCCGAGCGGCCGCAGTTGATCCGCACGTGGTGGTCGAGCGGGTGCCCGTCCGTGAAGTGGGTGCCGCTGAGGGTCGCGACCCCGGCCTCGGCCAGCAGGAACTGCTCGGCGGTGGCGTGACCCTGTTTCCGGTACGCCTCCGCGTGCGCCGAGAAGTCGGCGAACAGGAAGTAGCCGCCCTGGGGGAGGTCGATGTGCAGGGACGGGACGGTCCGGAGCTCCGCCAGCACGGACTCCAGGTTGGCGCGGGCCTCGCGTGCCCGGGCGACCGGCACGTCGTCCAGGTCCGGGCTCAGGGCGACGTGGGTGGCGAACTGGCCGTAGGTGGAGGCGAAGGAGGTGAGGTTGACCTGGGCGCGGGCGGCGGCGTCGACCAGGTCCGGCGGGCCGTGGAGGTAGCCGATGCGGTCGCCGTGCATGCCGTAGGTCTTGCCCGGCCCGGTGACGTGCAGGGTCCACGGCCGCACCGGTACGGGCGTGCCGTCGGGCAGTCGGGGCTCGATCGCGGCGAAGGTCGCCGCGCGGGGGCCGAGGACGTGGGCCTCGTACGGGGTGTCGAAGAGGACGTGCACGGGGCTCCGGCCCTCCGCTTCCCGCCGGGTGTTGTGCCTGGCCAGGACCTCGGCCAACGCGGTCAGTTCCGCGGTTGAGTAGACCTTGCCGGTGGGGTTGATGCAGTCGCCCAGGATGACGATCTTGGTGTCCGGGCCGAGCGCCCCCGTCAGGGCCGACGCGGTCAGCCCGCTGGCCGCGTCGGCCGGCACGGTGCGCGGAACGGCCCCGTGCAGGCGCACCATGTCGGCGTAGTGCGGCCAGTTCGGCACCGGGATGACGACCTCGTCGCCGGGGTTCAGCAGGGCGTGGAAGACCACCGAGATGGCGCCCTTGACGCCGCCGGGGGTGACCAGGATCTCGGACTCCGGGTCGTAGTCGACGCCGTACAGCCTCCGCGCCCGCGCGGCGATCGACTCCCGGAGGAAGGAGAACCCGCGGACCGGCGCGAAGGAGTGGGCCAGGTCCGGGCTGTCCCGGACGAACCTCACCAGTCCGTCGTCGATCCGGGTGTCGGCCGGGGTGTCCAGCGCCCCGATGCTGAGGTCGATGACCTGCTGCCCGGCGGGCCGGTGGCGGTTGAGCTCGGCGAGCCGCGCCGCCGTCCCGTGGGTGACGGAGTCCGGCAGGTTCAGGACGGCGTCCGCGATGCCGCGGTTCTTCTGCACGATGACCGGGTCCACCTCTCCGGCTCCGGCCGTCACCGTGCCCCCACGGCCTTGGCCATCGCGCTCCACATGGTCAGCTGGACGTCCAGGGTCCGCTCGGCGCCGAGCGCGACCTCGGCGAGGTCGGCGTCGGTGCGGCAGTTGTTCAGCACGCACTGCCGCGCGTCCGCCGCGTGGCGCTCCTCGACGCCCTCGTCCCCGACGTGGACGTTGAAGTAGACCTCGACGGTGTTCACGAACGCCTTCTCGGGCAGGTTCTTCCGGGCGTTGCGGAAGGCCGTGCGGCAGGTCCTCAGCATCGGGTCGGCGTGCGACTCCAGGGCCATCGCGACGCCCAGCATGCGGTGGTAGTTGGCGGTCAGCAGCTCCAGGGTGCGGTCGCGGTACTCGACCGTCTCCGGGATCAGCAGCTCGCTGTCGCGTGACTCCCGCACGGTCAGCGCCGGCAGGCCGAACTCGACCTCGCCGTAGTGGTTGTGGGCCTGTTCCATGAGCACCTCGTGGCAGTGCTCGGCCCGGCCGTCGCCGGTCTCCTCGTTGAGGATGTGCGAGAACAGCACGAGCGTGTCGCGGTCGTCGTGGGCGGCCGCCTGGGCGCAGACGTAGGCGATGCCCTTGACGGTGCCCTCCGTCCGGTGGAAGAAGTTGGCACGGTGGACGTCGTAGACCGGCCCGGTCCACGGGTCGTCGCGCAGGATCCGGAAGTACTCGTTGCCGTAGACCGGATGGTCGCCCAAACCGTTCATCAGTGCGGCGACCCGGTCCCGCATTCCGCTGTCGGTGGTGGCGGTCATAGCGCTGCTTGCTCCCTTTCTGGGCAGGCGGTGCACGACGGATGGGAGTGCCGGAGCGCGGCCGGGCGTGCCGGAGGAGACGGCCGTGGCGTGGTCGATCGACCGCCGCCGGACCGGTCCGTCCCCCTGGGAGTCGTCGCTCGTCCGCGCACGCTGACGTGGCGTCCGCCGTGCCCCCCGGCCCCGTCGGCGGGGCGACCGGGAGCGGCCCCGCGCGCTGGTGCGGCGGAGCCCTGAGGCACGGCGGTTCGCTCACGACCATGGTGCCCCGGGAGCCCTTGACGGGGGCAGGTCATTTTTGGCCGGTCCATCGGGGCCGTCTGCGGGCGGTGGCCCGCCCGGGCTCGTTCCCGGTCAGGCCCGCCCTTCGGAGCGGAGAGTCCCAGCTCGGCGGCGACCCGGGCGGGTCGCCGCCGGACCGTCGCCGAGCCGCCCGGACCGGGCCGGCCTCGTGGTGTCGCTGAGCCGCTCGTGAACAGCCGGGGCGCGGCGCGGCCCCCTGGTCCCGCCCGTCACCGCCGGGCGGGCGGCCGGTTCCGACTGTCGTTCGGTCGCCGTTCGACCGCCGCCGCCCGGGGTCGGGTCCTGCGGCCGTCGGGTCGACGAGGTGGGGCGCCTGCCGAGGTCGTTCCCGAAGCGGTAGGTTACCAGCCAGTAGTTTGGCTGATCATCAGCTCCTCTGATGCAGCGTCAGATCGCTAGGCTCCCTGCGATCGGATCGTATGAGCAGTAGGGAGAGCAGTGTGATGGCACGACCCCGCCGCAGCGGTGGACAGCGGGCGGTGAGCGTCGCGCTGGCCGCGGCACTGGCCCTCGGCGCAGGCGCCGCCGCCCGGCCCGCCGTTGCGGCTCCCGCGGTGTCGACCGCGGCGTCGGCGCTCGGCGGGTTCCGGCTGGCGAGCATCACCGCCTCGGACGGGGTGGTGCTGAAGGCCGACGTCTTCACCCCGCCCGCCGGGACGCCGGGGGCGGACGCCCGGGGCCGGTACCCGGTCGTGGTGCAGCCGGCGAGCTGGGGGCAGAACGACCTGGAGTACGTCGCCCAGGGGCACAGGTTCGCCGCGGCCGGGTACGTCGTCGTGACGTACACGGTGCGCGGGTTCTGGGGGTCGGGCGGGCAGGTGGACGTCGCCGGGCCCAAGGACGTCGCCGACATCTCGACGGTGATCGACTGGGCGCTCGCCCACACCGCCGCCGACCCCGACCGGGTCGGCATGATCGGGCTGTCACTCGGCGGCGGGCTCACCCTCCTCGGCGCCGCGTTCGACCCGCGGATCAAGGCCGTCGCCTCGCTGAGCGGCTGGGCCGACCTGACCGACGCGCTGTACAGCGGCCGGACCCGGCACACCGCCGCCGCCACCAGGCTGGCCGACATCGAGCGCCTGACCGGCCGCAAGAGTCCGGAGTTCGCGGAAGTCCTGGACGACCTGTTCGCCGACCGCGACCTGCCCGA
The DNA here is from genome assembly GCF_040298565.1 of Kitasatospora sp. NPDC001539. Lineage (NCBI taxonomy): Bacteria > Bacillati > Actinomycetota > Actinomycetes > Kitasatosporales > Streptomycetaceae > Kitasatospora > Kitasatospora sp. NPDC001539. Next base: position 19,189 of record NZ_JBEPAK010000075.1, read on the forward strand.
CGTCATCGCGTGGGCGGACGTCCGCTCCCCGGCCGGCTACCTGGACCGGATCAACGCCAACGGCGCCGCGATCTACCTCGCCAACGGCTGGAGCGACAGCTTCTTCAACCCCGGCCAGATGACCGATTTCTACCAGCGGCTGACCGTCCCCAAGCGCCTCGAACTGCGCCCGGGCGACCACGCGAGCCAGGAGTTCACCGGCCTGCTCGGCTTCTCCGACGCCACCTGGGACAACGCCCGCGGCTGGCTCGACCAGCACCTGATGGGCACGGCGGGCGCGGGCCTGCCCCCGGGCGTCGACCTGGAGGTCCGCCCGACCGGCGCCCACGAAGCGTACCCGGACTGGCGCTCCGTCAGCTCCCGCACCGAGCAACCGGCGTTCGGCGGCACCGCCACCGTGCGCGGCGGCGAGACCTCCGGTGCGAGCGGCGGCACCGTCCTGCTCTCCGGCATGGTCGACCAGTGGCTGCACCAGCCGCCGACCGTCGCCGTGCCGCTCCTCGACCGCTCGGCAGCCGCCGTCCGCCAGTCGGAGCCGTACGGGCAGGGACTGCGGGTACGCGGCGCGGCCCGGGTGCACACCACCGTCACCAGCTCCGCGCCGCAGGGTACGGCCATCGCCTACCTCTACGACGTGGACGCGCTCGGCGTCGGCCGCCTGGTCACGCACGCCCCGCAGAGCTGGACCGGACGCCCCGCCGGGCAGCCCTTCCCGCTCGACGTCACCCTCTTCCCGACCGCGTACGACCTCCCGGCCGGCCACCGCCTCGCGCTCGTGCTCGGCACGCGGGACGACCTGTACGGCGCCGAGACGCCCCCGGGCAGCGCCGTGACCTTCGGCCCGGCGGACGTCTCCCTGCCCGTCCGCTAGGCTCCCCGGGCGCGCTCCGGGCGGCCGGCCCCCGCGGCCGGCCGCCCCGGGCCCCTGAGGTTCCGACCAGTCAGATTCCCCGCGGGCGCCGCGTACCCTCCCGAGTGCGCCGCAGCACCGGGACCGGAGCCGCCCGTCGACGACCACCGCCTGCCCGACGTGCGCCCCTGCCGGCGTCACCGGCAGCGGCTGCGGCCGTGGCTCAGCCGTCAGTAGTAGGTGCGCTCCCAGACAGGAGGCTCGTCCGGCTCCCCGCAGCCGCACTCCTCGCACGCCCGGTCCAGGTGGAGGTGCCGCGCGTGCTTGCACCACAGGCACGGCTCCGACCCCCGCTCCACCGACTGCTCCTCCGGCCGGAACCCCTCGCACGGACACCCGACGGCGCAGCGCCCCCGGTAGGACTCGTGCCCCTGGCGGGAATGCCCGCACTGCTCGCACGCGGTCCTTCCCCAGCTGTACACCGCCATCTCGCCCTCCCTCGGTACGGGTTCCCCCGTCTTCGCGAAGGGCAATCCCGCACCCACGACCGGGAAAGGACCCCGGCGACGTGCGGGCGGCGTCCGGCGCGGGTCGCCGTGGCGCACCTGAGCCCAGGGGCGAGGGCATTTCAGCCCGCCGGCGCCCGACGCGCGGCCGGAACCGGCGCGCGGGCGCCGCGGGAGGGGAGGTGGTCGACCGCGCGGGTCGACGGCGACCCTCCGGTCGCCGCGCCTGTCAGCCCGCGTCGAACGCGTTCGGCAGGCCCCGGCGGTAGCGGGCCTCGTCCTGCTGTTGGAGGGCGGCCAGCTCGGGCGGCTGGTAGAGCGGCCACACCGTGCAGCGCGGGGCCGGTGAACCGTCGGCGTCGAGCAGGGCGTTGACCGCCCGGCGGGCGGATTCGTTGGCGCCCTCCATGGTGGCCAGGTCGATGTCGGTGGCGACGTAGTCGCCGGCCAGGAAGAGGTTGGGCACGGCGGTCGTGGCGGACGGGCGGTTGTACAGCGTGCCCGACGGGTGGACGAGCAGCTGTTCGCGGTTGGCCGGTTCCGGGCCGCCGAGGCCGGTGACGGCCGGGTCGACGAACCAGGTCACCAGGTCCGCGTCGTCCAGGACGCGCCGGCCGCCGCTGTTGAGGGAGTCCTTGAGCTGGGCCCAGGTCTCGCGCACCATCTCCTCGCGGGAGCACTTGAGCGCGGGCTTGCCGTAGACGATGCCCGGGGTGTCCCACTGCGAGACGATCGCCGAGAGGCAGTCGGCGACCTGCCCGTCGCCGTAGTCCCGCCGGAAGTCCCGGCCGGGCCAGAACTGGGCCTGGCCGATGCAGGTGACGGCCCAGGGGGAGTCGACCAGGTCGACGTGGCCGTGCACGATCGGGGTGCGGCGGCGCAGGTAGAACTGCACGCCGACCATCCAGTCGGTCCGGAGCCGGTCGCAGCGCGCGAGCTGCGGGTCGGCGGCGCGCAGCCCGGGCCCCCAGGTGGCACGGGCGTGTTCGACCGGCAGGGCGCTGACATAGTGGTCGGCGAGGACGGGGGTGTCCGCGTTCCGCAGCCGCACGCCGGAGATCCGACCGCCCTGGTACAGCAACTCCTCCACTTCGGGGCCGAGTTCGAACCGGACGCCGAGGGAGCGCAGATGGGCCTCCCAGGGGCCGATCCAGGCCTCGCTGGTCGGGGCGTTGAGGACGCGGTCCGGCTCGCCGTCGGCGCCCCGGCCCAGGACGTTGTAGACGAACGCCTGGAGGACCCGGGCGACGGTGCGGGTGCTGGCCTCCTCCGCCCTGGTCGCGACGACGTTGCGGGTGATGCCGACGCCCAGCAGCCGCTGGTAGTCGTAGGACATCTCGCCGGCCCGGATGAACCGCCACCACGGGACGCGCTCCCACTGCTCGTAGCGGCGCAGCTCGCAGCTGGTGAAGTGGACCAGCATCCGGTTGGCGAAGTACGCGACCTCGGTGGCCGGCAGGTGCAGCGCGGTGTCCAGCAGACCCGTCAGCGTCTGGAGCAGCGCGTCGGGCAGTAGCTCGCCGAGCAGCGGCGGCGTGGTCACGGTACGGAACGGCAGCCGCAGCGCCGGGCGCCCTGCGGCGCGGGGGAACAGTTCCTCGGTGGCGTCCACCAGGTTGTCGTGGACGGTGCGGCCGGCGTCCCCCGGGGACGAGGGGATCCGGCGCAGGGTGTCGGGCAGGTTGCGGTAGAAGCCGGGGAAGAAGCGGAAGCCGTGTTCGCCGGGCAGCGGCCGCCGGCCGCCCCGGGCGGTGCCGGGCACGTCCATGCTGCGCGCCTTGCCGCCCAGCACGTCGTTGCGCTCGTACACCGTCACCCGGTAGCCGCGCTCGGCCAGTTCCTGTGCCGCGCTCAGGCCGGCGACTCCGCCGCCGAGCACGGCGACCCGCCGCCCCGGCCGCCCGCCGGACGGCGGCGCCGCCCGCGCCGGCCCGGTGGCCGCCAGCGCGAGGCCGGTGGCCGTCCCGGCCGCCGTGGTGAGCAGAGCGCGCCGGGTGTGTTCGGCTGCCGTGATCGTTCGCATGCCCCGTCAACGAGCCCGCGCAGGTGGGAGGCACGGTCGGGGCCGCTGCGAACCCCCGGCTCCCGGGCGCCGACCGGGGAGCCAGACCGTCAGCGGACGTCGAGGGTGACCTTCCAGAGGGCGACGGCACGGGGGCAGACGTGCCCCGGAGCGGTGACGACGCAGCGGCGGTGCGCGGTGACGGCGGCGCGCCCGGCGGCTTGGGCGTCGAAGGTGGCTTCGGCGTCCCCATGGGCCACGGTGCGGACCGAGGACCGCGACAGCACCTGGCCGTCGGAGGTCGTGGGTTCGTCCCACACCCAGTTCATCCCGTCACCCGGTACGGCCTTGAGGCTGACCCGGACCGTGTCGCCCGACCTGACGGTGACGGCCCTGCCGGCGTCGCCGTTGCCCAGGCCCACGGCGTGCCGCACCGCCGCCTGGGCGAGCGCCGGCGGGGCGATCAGTGCGGTTGCGGCGACCACGGTGGCGGCGAGCCGAGTACGGCCGAGCATGGCAGTCCTTCCTGGAGGGCGTGATGTGTCCAGCTGCTCAACGGACTCCACCGCCGCCGAGGCTCCTCGACGCGGAACCGTTCACCCGTATGGGGGTACGGGAGTTCGGCGGCCCGGGTCTGCTCGGCCCAGGTCTGCTCGGCCGTGACGGCAGCACCGCGCGCGTCCGAGCCGCTTGCAGGCCACTGCCGTGCGCTCCGGCTCCCGCTGCCACGCGCCGCCGCTCCCGCTGCTACGCGCCGCCGCTCCCGCTGCTACGCGCTCCCGCTGCCGTCAGCCGGCCTCCGGTGCCGACCCGGGGCCGGTCCCGGTGGCGGGGGCCTCGATGAACCGCTTGAAGCGGCGAAGGTCGCCGCGGACCTGGATGCCGAGGACGCCCAGCCTGTCGGCGGCCTTCTCGGCGAGGCCGGTGGGCTGGAAGTCCATGGTCATCCGCACCCGGGTCCGGGTCGCGCCGAGCGGCTCGAACTCGACCGTGCCGGTGTGCTTGACGCTTCGGCCGGTGGTGCGCCAGGCGACCCGCTCATCGGGGACCCGGTCGACGACCTCCGTTTCGAACTCCCGGGAGAGGCCGGCGATCCTGGTGCGCCAGTGGGCGTGGCGCTCGTCCAGTTGCGTGACCTCCTCCACGCCGTCCATGAACTTCGGGAAGTCCTCGAAGGTCGCCCACTGGTCGTAGACCACGCGGACGGGCGCGTCCACGTCGATCGACTCCTCCACCCGGCTCATCTCCGCACCTCTCCCGCGCCGTCCTGCCGGTCGACCCGCGGAGCGCCCGCCGTGAGGGAGCGGGACCGGGCAGCCGCTGTCAGCCGTTGTCCCTGCCAATCTGGGCCGTGCGCCGGACCGCGGCAACCGGCGGGCCCCCGGCCGGGCCGGCCCGGTCCACGCATCACGCACCACGGGACGACGACGAGCCGTGTCAGTGGGATGCCCTACGGTGGCGCCATGGACGAGGGTGACGAATGCGACGAGTACGCGGTACCGATCCTGCCGAGCCGGGACCTGGACGAGACCTCGGCGTTCTACTCCCGCCTGGGGTTCGAGCCGCGCGGGCGCTGGGAGGGTGCGGACGGCTACCTGATCGTCGTCCGGGGCACGGTCGAACTGCACTTCCGCCACGACCCCGGGGTGGACCCTTTGGCCACGGCCGGCAGCTGCTACCTGCGGGTCCGGGACGCGGACGCGCTGCACCGCGACTGGGCGCGTCTCGGCGTGCCCACCGACCGAGCCACCGGCAGCCGGCTGACGCCGCCCGTCGACACCGCCCACCGGATGCGGGAGTTCGCGCTGGTCGACCGCAGCGGCAACCTGCTGCGGATCGGCAGCCCGTACGAGCCGCGTTGAGGCCGACGGCGCCGCGCCCACCGGAACGAACACCGCGCGGGGGAGACGACGACCCGCGGCGGTGCCTCCATGCCTCCGTGCCTCTGCGCCTCCGTGCCTCCGAGCCGGGGCGCTGCGCCGTGACCCTGCCGACCGCGATGTCCGACCCACTGCCTAGGCTGGGCCGACACCGATGATCAAGGGGGCAGGGGCCGTGCGGATCGAACGTCACCAGGTGGACGAGGAGCGGGTGGCACGCGCCCGCGAGGACTTCGTGGACCGGATCGGGAGGCAGGTCCACTCCTACTCCCGCGCCGGCCTGATGACCACCACCGAGTGGCAGCTGATCGCCGACTCCTTCCTCGACTACCTCGGAGCCCTCTCCACCACCCGGCCCGACTTGGGCTGCGCCGAGGCCAGGGCCGTCCTCAAGGACGCCGCCGAGGCCGCCGTCGGCGCCGTCTCCTTCGCCGCCTACTACCCGCACGACGGCTTCCACGTCTTCCTCGACTACCCGAACTTCGGGATGAGCTACGCCCGCGAGGACGGACAGGACCGCGATCCCCACCACCTGGTCACCGCCCGCGAATGGCTCGACGCCTTCTGCCTGGCGATCGTCGCCGACACGGTGTCCGCCCATGGCGAGGCCTTCTGCTGGGCCCGGCAGTTGATGCCCGACGAGCCGGTCACGCCCACCCTCGAGCTCGTCGACGGCTTCGCGGCCCACTTCTTCGAGGAGGCCGAGCTCCCGGGCGCCGACGCTGGAGCCGAACCGCAGCCCGGGCTGCGCGCGCTGCGCGCCCTCACCGTCGGGGACCGCGAGGCCTTCGACGCCGCTCTGCTCGCGCTTCTCCAGGAGGGCCCGCACGGCACCGGCCCCCGCAGCCTCCTGCCGCTCGTCCCGATCGCCCTCGCGGCCCTCGCGTACCGCACCCACGGCTGGACCGCGGCGGTCGACACCGACTACCTGCCCCGCGCCCTGGTCACCGGCTTCGAGACCCCCGGCCCGCGGGTCCGCGCCCTGGGCCGCGACCCGCGCCCCGATGCCGTGGCCCGGCTCGCCGCCGGGCCCGTCGACGTCGAGCGGCCGGGCCCGCTGCGCCCGCCCACCCCGGACGACGAGGCGTGGTTCGAGCGGCGCACCCGGGAGGTCCTCACGCCGAAGGAGGGCGAGCCGCTGGACGCGTGGGACCTCACGGCCGCCCTGGGCTACCAGACCCACCTGCTGGCGGCGCGCGCCTCGGCGTCCGCCGACGCCACCGATGCCCTGCTCGGCAACCTGCGGCTCGGCTCCCGGCTGGGCGCCGCCGCGTTCCGGGTCGCTCTCGCCGAGCCGGGCACCGAGGCCGAGGTGACCGTCGACGGCCGGACGCTCCGCCTCCCCGCCTGCCGGGACAGGGCCTTCGGACCGGCCCTCTGGGAGACCGCCCTGTCCTACGCCCTGGTCACCGGCAGTGCCGAAGACCTCGAGCCGCTCGTCGCGGCCGGTCCCACCATCGCCACCGAGGACCCCTCACCGTTCGCCCCGTACCGCACCGCGCTGCACGACCACCTGCGCGGCGCCGACCCGCTCCCGGCCACCGAACGGGCCCTGGAGCAGGTGGAGCGCACGAGGGACAAGGGCTTCCCGCCGCCCCCGGTCGTGCTCTTCTCGCAGCTGCTCCGGGGCGACGAGACCAGCTTCAACCTGGCTCTGCTGGACGCCCTGGAAGCCCACCGCGACCACCACTCCGTCGCCGACCGCGCTGCCGAGCCGGGCGCCGCGCTCAACCTCGGCATCCTCGCCCTCGCCTGCCACGCCCGCCGCAGCCGCGGCTGGGCCGTCCGCGTCCGGTCCCCCTACCTCCCGGCACGCCTGCTCGAAGCGGCCGGGCGGGCCTGACGAGGCGCCGGGAAGCCCCGGGAGGGGGCGCCCCTGCCGCTCCCTCCGCCCGCGGCCCCGCCCGTTCTCGGACGGTCCCGGGCCTCGGCGTCGACGCGGACCGCGACCGGCTGCGCGAGCCGGCCGGCCGCCCCGGGGCCCCGGGCGGCCAAGCCGCCGCCGGCACGGACCATCACGCGCCGGGGGTGCGTACCTCCTGGCGGCCCGGCAGCTTCCGGTCGATCGCGATGACGGGGTGGCCGGCGGGGTCGATCCACTGCATCGTCCGGGCCATGAAGGCGGCGGGGACGGCGACGCAGCCGCCGGTGGCGCCGGCCTGGGGGCCGAGGACGTGGAGGAAGATGCCCGCGCCCCGGCCCTTCACCACGGGGGAGGTGTTGAAGTCGATGACCAGCACGTCGTCGTACTGGACGGGGTAGTCGACGAGGTGTTCGCTGCCGAGCGGTCCGTCCGCGGTGAGGTGGAAGCCGCCCTGGGTGTCGGTGCGCATGCGGTTGTAGTAGGCGGAGGACGGGTCCTGGACCCACCAGTCGTGCGCGGTGACGTGGTGGTACGGCATCCTCGTGCCCGGGTCCGGGGAGAGGCCGAAGGCCTGGGTGATGCCGTAGGTACCGGTCGGTGTGGTCCCCGTCCCCTGGACGCGGGTGAGGCCGTCGTGCAGGCCGCCGGAGCCGATGCGCGCGTCGGCCGTGGAAACGAGGGACCGCCAGACGCCGTCCCGGCGGTCCCACAGGGTCACGGTGGCGCGGGTGCCGTCCGCCTCGACCGTGATCACCTGGTGGGCGCGGCCGACGGTCACCGGCACCGGGAACGGGCTCTCGTCGGCCCAGGCGTGCGGGGCGACGCCCGGGCCGGTCAGTGCGACGGCGGCGCCGAGCGCGAGGGCCACGCCCGCGCGGCGGAGCGCCGAGCCGGGGCGGTCGGCGAGGGGTGCCCGGGAGACGGCCATGGAGGGGCCCTTCTGGTGTGGGTCGACAGGGGCGGAGCGGAACGGCACGTGCGGGGAGGGAGGGGTTCCTCGCTGCCACCGGGTGGTGCTCCGGTCGGCCCTTGCCCGCCCGGGGCGGTCCCGGCCACGCCAGGCCATGATCGGGTCGCCGGGGCGACCGCGCCAGCACCGACACCGCCGGGCTGCGGACGCGGTGGAGGACGGGGACGGCACCGCCCGCCGCCGGAGGCGCTGCCCGGGCGACGGCGCGTCGGGCCCGGGTGGCCGGGGCTCCGCGGGCGGGACACAATCGTCGGGGCGGAGCGTGATCCGCCGCGCCGCCGGCTGGGCGGGGTACTCGACCGGGAGGCGGCTGTGGCCGGTGTGACCAGTACCGATCTTCTGGTGGACGCGTTCGACAGGATCCGGGACACCGTCGCCGACGTGGTCGACGGCCTGACCCCGGAGCAGCTGTCGTTCCGGGTGCAGGACTCGGCCAACTCGATTGCCTGGCTGGTCTGGCACCTCACCCGGATCCAGGACGACCACCTCGCCGACGCGGCCGACCGGGAACAGGTGTGGACCGCCGACGGCTGGGCGGGGCGGTTCGCCCTGCCGTTCGCCGCGTCGTCCACCGGTTACGGGCACCGGCCCGCGCAGGTCGCCAAGGTCACCGCCACCGCCGACCTCCTCGTGGGCTACCACGAGGCCGTCCACGCACGGACCGTCGACTACGTGCGCGGCCTCGACAACCGGTCCCTCGCCAGGATCGTCGACGAGTCGTGGCAGCCCCCGGTCACCCTGGGGGTGCGGCTGATCAGCGTGATCGCCGACGACCTCCAGCACGTCGGCCAAGCGGCCTACGTACGAGGCCTGCTGACCCACCGCTGACGGCCCCCGGCCCCCGGCGGCGGCCCTCGGCCCCCGGGCTCCGTGGGCC
>NZ_JBEPAK010000076.1:0-28132 GCF_040298565.1 Kitasatospora sp. NPDC001539
CCGGCACCGGGAAGGGCGATGCCCTGGCCGGACCCGGTAGAAAGGAGGGATGCGGCGAGATGAGGAGCAGGAGCGCGGGCAGCGTCGGGGGCGATCGGCCCCTCGGGCTCTGGGGTGAGTGACGGGACTCGAACCCGCGACCACCTGGACCACAACCAGGTGCTCTACCAACTGAGCTACACCCACCATCTGTCCGGTCCGTTCCCGCTCTCGCGTTCCCGTTCCGACAGGAAGAACTCTACAGGATCCGAGAGGGTGCTCGCGCCAGGGTTTCGTTCCGGCGGACGCGGGCACCCCCTCCGGCCCCGCAGGACCGTTCGGGCGACCCCTGTCGCGGCGGCCGACGGGCCTGGGCGTCGGCGGAGCCGTAGGGCCTCGGCGGAACCCTCGGGCCTCGGCGAAGCCGGGTCGGGCGGGTCCGGCTCGGTCGGTCGACCGGACCGGGCGGTTCGGTCGCCGCGACAGGGGTCGTCGCCCGCGCCGGTCAGGCCTCGCCGGCAGGACCGGTCGCGCCGGCGGGCTCAGCCGGCCGGGGCCTGGTACTTCTCGGCGATGGCGCGCGCGGTGTCGGCGTCCGGGCCGGGCTGCGGCACGAACACCGCCTCGCGGTAGTACCGCAGTTCGTCGATGCTCTCGCGGATGTCGGCGAGCGCCCGGTGGTTCCCGCCCTTGCGCGGGCTGTTGTAGTACGCCTTCGGGTACCAGCGGCGGGCGAGCTCCTTGATCGAGGAGACGTCCACGATCCGGTAGTGCAAGTGCTTCTCCAGGGCCGGCATGTCCCGGGCCAGGAAGCCGCGGTCGGTGGCCACCGAGTTGCCGCACAGCGGCGTCTTCCCGGCCTCCGGCACGTGCTCGCGCACGTACGCGAGGACCCGCTCCTCGGCCTCGGCCAGGGTCACGCCCTGCTCCAGCTCCTCCAGCAGACCCGAGGAGGTGTGCATCTCGCGCACCACCTCGGGCATGTTCGCCAGCGCCTCCGCGGGAGGGCGGATGATGACGTCCACGCCCTCGCCGAGGATGTTCAGCTCGGAGTCCGTCACCAGCACCGCGACCTCGACCAGGGCGTCCCGGTCGAGGTCGAGGCCCGTCATTTCACAGTCGATCCATACCAAACGGTCATTCACGCAACTCACCCTACGGCGCGATCACGCGCCGCGGGCACCGCTGGAGCCGAGCGCGGCGCCGGAGCGACCCCCTCGGCCTGACGCTCCTCCGCCTCACCGTGCGGGCCCCGGCCGTCCGGGTGCTCGCCGTCCCGGGCACCGCGGCCGCCGTGGCCGTCCCGTGCGGGGCGCCCCTCGCGGGGTGTCCGTCCGCCGTCCGGCGCCGCGGTGCGACCGCCCTGGGGGCGTGCCTGCGGCGCCCGGGACTGCCGGCCCCGGAGCTCGCCCGCCCCGGCCGCCGACTGCCCGGCGGCGGTGGTCGGCACCCGGCCGCCCGGTGCACCGTGCGGGCGCCCGGCCGCACCCGGCTCGTCCCCGGGCCGCTCCACCGCACTGCGGTGACCCTGACCCTGACCGCGCGCCCCCGGCTGGGGGTGGCCGTCCTCGGCCGCCGCGTGCTCGGCCGTCCGCGGCGGACGCCCCGCACCCGGCCCCGCCTGCGGCGGCACCAGCGGAGCCCGCACCGGACCGCGCGCCGCACCCTGCTGCCCGGAGTGCGGCTGCTGCCCGGCCTGCTGGTGCGGATACGGCTGGCCCGCGCGGGTGTGGAAGCCCGGGGCGGTCGACGTCCCGGCCTGCCCCGGCCCGTACGGACCGGCGTGGCCGTGCGGCACCGGCTGCCCGGGGACGACCTGCTGCCCGTGCTGGCCCTGCTGCCCGTGCTGTCCCGCCTGACCGTGCTGGCCGGCCTGACCGCCCGGTCCCTGTGCCCCGCCCCCGGCCGGGAACGCGTGGGCCGGCTGCGCGCCGTGCGCCGCCGCGCCGAACGGTGCCCCGCCCGCCGAGGCCGCCGCCGCGGCAGACGCCGGGTGCGCCAGCCCACCGGGCAGCCGGAGGTCGCCGCCGTGCGTCCCGGCCGGGCCGGGCGCCTGCTGACCGGGCCGACGGGCCCGGTAGCTGGTCCGGTACGCGGCGGGGGAGACCCCGAGCTGACGGCGGAAGTGACCGCGCAGGGCCACCGGAGAACGGAAGCCGCACCGGCGCGCGACGTCGTCCACCGACAGCTCCGAGGTCTCCAGCAGCCGCTGCGCCTGCAGCACCCGCTGGGTGATCAGCCACTGCAGCGGCGCGCTGCCGGTGAGCGTGCGGAACCGTCGGTCGAAGGTGCGGCGGCTCATGTACGCGCGGGCCGCCAGCACCTCGACGTCGAACTGCTGGTTCAGGTTCTCCAGTGCCCAGGTGACCACCTCGGCCAGCGGGTCGTTGCCGATCTCCTCCGGTAAAGACTGATCGATGTACTGGGCCTGTCCACCGCCGCCGCGGCGGCTGGGCACCACCAGCCGGCGGGCCAGCGCGTTGGCCGCTTCGGCGCCGTGGTCGCTGCGGACCACGTGCAGGCACAGGTCGATCCCGGCGGCGGTACCGGCCGAGGTGAGCACATCGCCGTCGTCCACGAAGAGCTCGCGGGGGTCGACGTGCACCCGGGGGTAGCGCTTGGCGAGGGTCGGCGCGTACATCCAGTGGGTCGTCGCCGGGCGGCCGTCCAACAGGCCGGCGGCGGCGAGCACGAAGGCGCCGGTGCAGAGCCCGATGATCCGGGCGCCCTCGTGGTGGGCCTTGCGCAGGGCGGTGATCGCCTCGACCGGCGGGGGCTGAGAGATCGAACGCCAGGCCGGGACGACGATCGTGCCGGCCCGCGCGAGGGCCTCCAGCCCGTACGGCGCGGAGAGGGTCAGACCGCCGGTGGTGGCCAGCGGGCCCTCCTCGCCGGCGCAGACCAGCAGCCGGTAGCGGGGGACCCCGGCGTCCTGGCGGTCCACGCCGAAGACGGAGAGCGGGATGGAGCTCTCGAAGATCGGGGCGCCGCCGAAGATCAGCACCGCGACGGTCTCCCGGCGCCGCCGACCGGACAGCTTGCGCGGGGCACCGGCGGGCGACGGGTTCGCCGTGGCGGTGACGCCTCCGGGCACCCCGGCGGGGGCGCCGCCGTGGGTCAGCGGACCGTGGCCCTGGACGGTGCCCAGGGGGAGGCCGCCGAGTGCGCCGCCGGCGCCGTTCACTGCCGGGGCCGGGCCGGCGCCGGGGTAGGACTGGTGGCCGTTGTAGCCGGAGTACTCGCCCGTGAAGGCAGGGGCCGCGGCGCCGTACGAGGACGAAGGGTTGACGGAGCCTCGGCCGGAGGGCTGCCCGGCGTGGCTCGGGTGGCCGCCCTGGACGGAGTGGCCGCCCTGGACGGAGTGGCCGCCCTGGACGGGGTGGCCGGCCTGGTTCGGGAATCCGCCCTGGGACGGTGGCGTCCCGTACGGCGCCGGCCTGCCGTATCCCTGACCTCCTCCGTATCCGGGACCGCCGTGCCCGGGGCCTCCGTGCTCGGCCTGGGCGGCGCTGGTGGCGGCGGACGGTGCCGGGGGGCAGGAGGAGTGCGAGGCTGAGCCCGGGGCGCTCGGGGTGCCGGAGGTGCGGGTGGTGGCGGCGGTCGCGGAGGTGCCGGAGGCGCCGGTGATTCTCGCGGACCGACCCGCGGTGCCGGCCGGCGCCTGGCCGCTGTCAGGACCCGCGTCGCTCCTGCTCACCCTGCTCAAGGCGCTCAAGCCCCCTCGGTGGTGTGGTGTGGGTGGTGCGGCACTGCTAGCCAAGATCGAAATCTATCGGGTCGACCATTGCCGTTGTGACAAGTTCACCATCCGACGCTATGTCGACATGGCAATTTGGCGTGATGCATTCGATCACGAAGCGTGGCACCCGTCGACCTTTCTGGGAAGAGGGCCGGTGCAACGGTGGCTGGTTGTGGCGGGACGGTTCCTGGGGCGTCCGGCCTCCGGGCGCCCGGGAGGCGGGTCTGGGCTGCAGGTTTGCCCAAGGGGGAGGGACAGGCAGGATTTTGACTGAAAATCGGCGGTGCACGTGAGGGCGCACGGGCGCAGGCCGTGCGCCTCCCAGGCTTCATCCGGCCAGTGCCGGTACGGCTGAGCAGGGGCGCGGGTACGGGGGCTACGGTCCTGCCATGACCAGCGACAGCCGGCTCGAACTGGCCAACGACAACGCCGCAGCCTTCTGGCTCGCCCAAGCCCGTGCGCACGACTGGCGGTCCCGGGTCCAGCCGGGGCTGACGGCGGTCCGCTGCGCACGCACCCCGGAGGACGCCCACCGCTTCGTGGTCACCCGAGCCCCCCGTGAACCCGAGCTCCTGGAGAAGGAGTTGGCGGAGATCCTGGAGGACTGGGAGACCGTTCGCTTCACCTTGGAGGACCCGTACGGCAGGCTCGACCTGTCCCGCCTCGGAGCCGCCCGGGCGTTGATCATGCCGGTGATGGTGCGTGAGCCCGGCCCGGTGGAGGGCGCCGCCACCGGGGTTCCCGTCGTCGTCGAACTGCGCGACGGAGGCTCCCTGACGGTGGATGAGGCGACGGACGGGGACGGCTTCGCGCAGGTCGAGCGGACCATCGTGGACGGATTCCCCCTGCCCGCCCGTCAGCCCTGGACGCGCAACGACGCGCTCCCGGACCGGTTCCTGGGCCGACCCGACTGCCGGGCCTGGTTGGGCCGGGTCGACGGTGCCCCAGCGGCTGCCTGCCTCACGTACGACGACGGCCGCGCCACCGGGGTGTACTGGGTCGCCACCCTGCCCGACCGGCGCGGCCGCGGAGTGGCCCGCGCCCTGCTGCGGACCGCCCTGGCCCACGCCCACCCGGACCGCCCGGCCACCCTGGTCGCGACCTCGGCCGGTGAACCGGTCTACCGCTCCCTCGGGTTCACCGAACGGGCCCGCACCTGCTGGTGGAGCCGCACCTCGCTGGGTGGCTGACCAGCGGCATCGGGCGCACGGGGACGGGGCGCAGGGGCGGCAGAGGCGGGGCACAACAGGCGGGGCACGACAGGCGGGGCGCGGGGCGCGGCGTGGTGGCGGGGGCGAAGGGCTGCGGGTCCGGGTGGGGGCGCTCGCACGGCCAGGGATCAGATCCTCGGCTCGGGGTTCCGAGTTCGGGTTCGGGTTCGGGTTCGGGCGGGGCATGGGGGTGCCGAGGCAGGGGTTCCGGCGTGCCGTAGCGGGGCCTGCGGGCGGAAGGAGGTGGCCGCCTGCGGCGGCGGCGCATGCGGCGACGTCGTGTGTCCGGTTTCGGGCGGGGCCCCCGGCGCCGGACGGAACCGGCTCGGGCGCTACCGGGCGGCCGCGGCGGGCGTCGTCATGGTCGGTGCGACCGGCTGCGGCGCGACGAACACGGTCCGGGCGGGTACGACCCCATCAGCCCTCCTGCGAAGGGGTGTTGGGGTCGTCGGCGCAGCCGCCGGGCCGTCGTCCGCGACCGGCCGCGTCCCGGCGGACGTCCCCGGAACGGCCCCGCCAGCAGCCTTCGGCCCCGGCTCCGTGCCCGCCCCGGTGCCCTGGCGGCCGTCGGCGATCAAGGCAAACTCGCCTGATCGGTTTCGGACAGCGGGAACCGCTCCGGAGCCCGAGGCGCCGGCCGTCCCGGCGCTCCCGGGAACGGGCGCACTCGGGCCGTCCAGGGCGGCCCCCGGCGCGCGTGCGCCGGACCGTGCGCCGAGCAGCGCCGTCGCACGGAGCGGCCCGTGCGCGGCCGCCGTGGCGGCCTGCCGACGCACCGGCCCGCTCGCCCGGACGCCGAGCCGGACGTCGGCCCGCAGTCCCGACCGGGCCGAGGGCGCGTTGCGGGCGGCCAGCACCAGTCCGACGGCCTCCGGCAGACCGGCCGCCTTCAGGGTCGGCCGGTATCCGTTCTCCGCCCACGGGCGACCGTGGTGCAGCCAGACGCTGCGCAGCCCGGCCAGTTCGGCGCCGGCGATGTCGGCGGGGGCGTGGTCCCCGACCATCCAGGTGTGCGCCTGCCAGTCCCCGGACGGCCGGACGCCGCACCGCTGGGCCGCGATCTCGAAGATCAGCGGGTCCGGCTTGACGCAGTCGGCCTCCTCCGAGATCACCCAGCCGTCGACCAGGGACCCCAGTCCGGTCCGCCGGATCTTCTCCAACTGGGGTCTGGTGCCGCCGTTGGAGACGATCCCGAGCGTCCACCCCGCCGCCCGTGCGGCCCGCAGCGCCTCGACATGGCGGGGTGGACAGTGGATGTGCGAGTTGATGCCGCGTCGGAAGTGTGCGAGCAGGAACTCGACGGAGGCGTCCAGGCCGTAGCGGCGCCGCACGGCGGACAGTACGGTGCTGCGCGGCACGTACCCGCTGCCGTCGAGGGTGACGAACCAGTCGAGGTCACCGGGCGGTAGGCGGTGTTCGGACAGGAAGTCCTTCGCCCAGGCCCGGAAGGCGGCGTCCCGGGGCAGCAGCGTGTTGTCGAGGTCGAACAGGAGCAGCGGCATGCCGAGCATGGTGCCAGCGCCCGAGCCTATGCACCTGGCAAATGCCAGAGCGCGTCGTGAAGCCGTACAGAGTGGCTGAAACGGGCCCGGCGCGCGGGACGGACGGGGTCCGGCGCGGGTGGTCCGGCGGGGTGGGGGACCGGGACCACGGCGCGACCAGGGGCGCGGGCGGGGTGTGCGCGGCGTAACGGTTCGCGACATCCGGCAACTGATCGTCGCCAATCCATGACAGTCCGGTCACGGTGTCCGGCGGGCCTGTTGCGCCTTCCGGTCGGCTCAGTCAAGCTCCAGGGAACCTCTTTTCCGTAGGGGGCGCGATCGCTTGCGGGCAGGGCGCACTGTTTCGGCGTGCGCATCCCTCTTTCGCGGGAACAACATCGCTCCGAGGCTCTGCCGCTGGGCTGGCCCCCGTGCCCGTCGTACTCTGAAAGGAACAGGTCACATACGGTGCTGCTCGGTGTAGACCGACGTCATCCCGTGGGCGGGCCTGCCGCCCGGGCAGCGTTGTCCTCTCCTGTCGGCCCCTCTCCCTCGAAGAGCCGTGAGCCATGGCTGTGTTTGAGCCTTCCCGACCGGTCGAGCCGGACGCGCCTCGCAGTGCGGGCGCAGGGCCCGAGGGTGACAGCGCCCGAACGGACCTCCCTCCGGCCGACGGGCGCCGAGCCGAGCGCCCCGACGGACGCCTCGACGGGCGGGACGAAGGGGGCGGGGAGCGGTGCGGCGAGGAAGTCCCGGACGAGCATGGCGAAGGCCACGCCGGCGACTGCTCCGAATCCTCCGACCGTGCTGCCCGCTCCGGTGAGGCACCTGCAGACGTACACACCCCGCACGCCGAGGACGTCGATGTCGCCGACGCCATCGCTGCCGCTGCCGATGCCGTCCAGGGGGCCGGCCACCTGCCGCTCGGCGTTCCGGCTGACGAATCCGCCGGCGCTCCCGATGACTCGCTTGAAGACTCGCCCGGTGGCGCCCCGGCCGGCATGCTGTCCCGCGTCGCCGGCGTCTCCCGCGTCGAGGGCCCTCCCGCGTCCGCAGGTCCTGAAAGCGGGCACCCCCATGGCCTCGTCGGAGCGCTGCGCAGCTTCGCCCGCCGTGGCCCCCTCGCCCGGCGCGAGCGTCCAGGAGCGCCCCGGCAACGGCGCCGTGGGCTGCCGTCGGGCCCCCCGGAGCCCCCGGTGACGGGCCGCCCCGGCCCGGACGCGGAGCGCCCGGAGGCGGTTCCCGGCGCCATCGGGGGCACCACCGATCCCTCGGCGCAGGAAGCGCCCGGACGCTCCCTCGACCCCGTGTTCCAGCACGGCGTCGTGGTCGGATTCGACGGCTCGCTGTCGAGCGAGCGAGCACTCGCCTACGCCGTCGGCATGGCCCGCCGGTCGCAGTGCGGCCTGGTGATCGTCCACGTCGCCAACCGGCTGCCGGCCACGGTCTGGGCGGGCTGTGAGCCCCCCGTCTTCGTGGACCTGCCCGACCACCGGACCGAGGTCCTCGGCCTGGAACTCGCCTGCGCGGACTTCCTCGCCGGCGTGCCGTGGATCCTGATCGAACGGGGCGGCGACATCTGCCACGAGATCGAGGAGGTCGGACGGGAGTACGCCGCCGACGCGATCGTCGTGGGCACGACGCACGGCCTGCTCGGCAAGCTCTTCGGCTCGGTCTCCGGACGGCTGGCGCGGCGGGCCAACCGCCCGGTGATCGTGATCCCTTGACGACGCCCCGGGGCTCCGCGAGGCCTGCGGAGCCGTCGGGTCGGCTCGGGCTCCGCAAACGCCTCGCGGACGCCTCGCGGACCCTCTCGCCGGCCCGGGCGTGGGCCGGGCGCGGTCCCGGGCGTGGTGCTGTTCCTGATGTCCCCTGGTACCTCCTCCACCGTCGGCCGCTCCTCAACACCCTCTGAGGAGCGGCAGGTTGACCGGCGGGCTCGGTTCAGGAAGTGACCATCAGGAGATGTTCGTCACGACGTGATGCCGAGCTCCCGGGCGATGAGCATGCGCTGAACCTCGGACGTGCCCTCCCCGATCTCGAGAATCTTGCAGTCGCGCCAGAAGCGGGCGACCGGGAATTCGTTCATGAAGCCGTACCCACCGTGGATCTGGGTCGCCTCGCGGGCGTTGTCGACGGCGGCCTCGGACGAGTACAGCTTCGCGATCGCGGCCTCCTTCTTGAACGGTTCGCCGTGCAGCAGCCGGGAGGCGGCGTCCCGCCAGGCCAGGCGGGAGGTGTGGGCGCGCAGCTCCATGTCGGCAAGCTTGAACTGGATGGCCTGGTTGGCGCCGATCGGCCGGCCGAAGGCCCGGCGCTCGCCGGCGTACTTGACGGACTCGTCCACGCACCCCTGGGCCAGGCCGGTGGCCAGGGCTGCGATCGCGATGCGGCCCTCGTCGAGGATCCGCAGGAACTGGGCGTAGCCTCGGCCACGCTCGCCCAGCAGGTTGGCCGCGGGAACGCGGCAGTCGGTAAAGGACAATTCGCGGGTGTCGGATGCGCTCCACCCGACCTTCGAGTACTTCTTCGAGACCTGGAACCCCGGGGTCCCGGTGGGCACGATGATGGAGGAGATCTCCCGCACAGGCGAGCGGAATTCGCCCTCTTCACTCGAACGAGCGATCGGTTCGGTGAGCGCGGTGACGGTGACCAGACCCGTGATGTCGGTGCCGGAGTTGGTGATGAAGCACTTCGTCCCGTTGATGACCCACTCGTCGGTGGTCTCGTCGTACCGGGCGGTCGTCCGGGTGGCGCCGGCGTCCGATCCGCCCTCCGGCTCGGTCAGGCCGAAGGCGCCGAGGAGTTCGCCGGAGGTCAGCCGGGGCAGCCACTCCCGCTTCTGCTCCTCGGTGCCGAACAGGTGGATCGGCATCGCGCCGAGCGAGACCGCGGCCTCCAGGGTGATCGCCACCGAGGAGTCGACGCGGGCGAGTTCCTCCAGGGCGAGGCCGAGCGCGAAGTAGTCGCCGCCCATGCCGCCGTACTCCTCCAGGAAGGGCAGGCCGAACAGGCCCATCCGCCCCATCTCCCGGACGATCTCGTAGGGGAACTCCTCCCGCTCGTAGAATCCGCCGATCTTGGGCGCCACCACGTCCTGGGCGAATTCGGCGACGGTGCGCCGCAGTTCCTCGTGCTCGCTGCTGAGCCGGTGGTCGAGCATCTGATCCTCCTGGTGCCCGGCCGGGGTGGCCGCGGGCGTCAACGGGGTACCGGCAGTCCGTCTGACGGTGTGACGGTCGCACGGTGTGATTGAGGGATGAACGGGGTGCGCGGGGCGCCGGCCGGACCGAACGGGCGGCCGGCGCCGGGGAATCGGGCCGGGGCCGGTCAGCCCCGGGCGGTGCCGAGCAGCGCCTGGACGGTGCGGGACGGGCTCGGACGACCGAGGCGCTCGGCCATCCAGCCACTGGTCGCGACCAGTGCGCGCAGGTCGACGCCGGTCCGGATGCCGAGTCCGTGCAGCATCCACACCAGGTCCTCGGTGGCCAGGTTGCCGGTGGCGCTCTTCGCGTACGGGCAGCCGCCCAGCCCGCCGGCCGAGGCGTCCACCGTGGTGACGCCCTCGCGCAGGGCGGCCAGCGTGTTGCTGAGCGCCTGGCCGTAGGTGTCGTGGAAGTGCACGGCGAGCCGGTCGGCCGGCACGCGGGCCCGCGCGAAACCGGCCAGCACGGCGCTGACCTGGCCGGGGGTGGCCACGCCGATGGTGTCGCCGAGGCTCAGCTCCGCACAGCCCATCTCCAGCAGCTGCACGCCGTACCGCACCACCTGCTCGACCGGGACGGGACCCTCCCAGGGGTCGCCGAAGCACATCGAGAGGTAGCCGCGGACCGTGACCCCGGCCTCGGCGGCCCGGGTCACGACCGGGCGGAACATCGCCATGGCCTCGTCCGCCGAGCGGTTCAGGTTGCGCCGGGCGAAGGTCTCGGTGGCGCTGGCGAAGACCGCGATGTCGGTGGCGCGGTGGGCGAGCGCGCGGTCGAGGCCCCGCTCGTTGGGCACCAGCACCGGCAGCCGCAGGCCGGGGTGGCGCTCGGGCAGGTCGGCGAGCCGGGGCATCAGCTCCTCGGCGTCGGCGAGCTGGGGTACCCATTTCGGGTGAACGAAGCTGGTGGCCTCGACGGTCCGCAGCCCGGCGGCCGCGAGCCGGGTGATGAACTCCGCCTTGACCTCGGCGGGCACCAGCGAACCCTCGTTCTGCAGACCGTCGCGCGGACCGACCTCGTGGATCCGGACCTCCTCGGGCAGACCCGGGGCACCGACCGGGTCGGGCAGGCCCAGGTCGAGGGCGTCGGGGTCGCGGGCGACGGTCTCGTCGGCGAGGGGCTCCCGGGCGGTCACGACCGCACCTCCGCGGGCTCGGTGGCCTCCGCTGCCGGGGCGACCACGACCAGCAGGTCCTCCATCGCGACGGTGGCGCCGGCCGCGGCCCGCAGCTCGGCCACCACGCCGTCGTGCGGGGCGGCGATCACGTGTTCCATCTTCATGGCCTCCAGCACGAGCAGGGGCTGGCCCTTGCGGACGGCCTCGCCCGCCGTGGTCTTCACGACGGTGACGGTGCCGGGCATCGGGGCGGTCAGGGCGCCGTGGTGCGCGCCCGCTCCGGCAGCGCTCTCGACGGCCGGGTCGTAGGCGTGCAGCGGCCAGGCGTCGCCGTCGATGCCGAGCCAGGTCACCGGGCCGGCCGGCAGGCCCGGGGCGGTGTCGGTGGCCAGCGCGAAGGCGGTCTGCACGCCGTCGACGGTCAGGTGCAGCCGGTCCCCGGCCAGGCTCGCGCGGGCGCGGTGGACCGGCCCGGCGTCGAGCCGGAGTTCCACCTCGCGGGTTAGCCCGGCCGGATTGTCAGTGGCGTCGGTTACGTTGCCCGCAGCGATCGAACGGACGCGCACCGACACCGGGTCCTGGCCGGGGGTACGGAGTCGGTGGGTGGTCCAGGCGGGGGTGCCGCCCAGGCGCCAGCCGGAGGGAAGGGAGAACGGGTCGGTCCAGCCGCCGGGGTCGGCGGCCGGGGTGAGTTCCAGGTGCCGTGCGAGGGCGGCCGCGTAGTAGAGGAGGTGAGCGGGTGACGGCGGTTCGGGCGCCGCAGCCGCGGTTCCGTTCGCGGAGTCCACCGAGCCCGCGGGGTCCACCGGGTTCGCGGAGTGCGCCGAACCCGCGGCGTCCGCGGAGCCGACCGGGGCCGGCGCGTTGGACGGGGAGTACGGCGCGGCGAGCAGGGCCGGCTGCTGCTGGGCCGTCTGTTCCACCAGCCCGGTGTCCAGTCGTCCGGCGACGACCTCGGGGTGGGCGAGCAGCCGGCGCAGGAAGCCGGTGTTGGTCGTGACACCCAGGATCCGGGTGTCGGCCAGGGCAGCGCGGAGCCGGCGCAGCGCGGTCGGGCGGTCGGGCCCGTACGCGATGACCTTGGCGAGCATGGGGTCGTAGGCGCTGGTGACGACGGTGCCGGGAGCGACACCGGAGTCGACGCGGATGCCTTCACCCTGCGGCTCGTCCAGGGCGAGGATGCGGCCGCCGGTGGGCAGGAAGTCGCGCTCCGGGTCCTCGGCGCAGATGCGGGCCTCGATGGCGTGGCCCAGGAAGGAGATGTCGGACTGGGAGAAGGTGAGCGGTTCGCCGGCGGCGACGCGCAGCTGCCACTCGACCAGGTCGAGCCGGGCCGAGTCAGGGCCGACCGCGACGGCGAGCTCGGTGACGGGGTGTTCCACCTGGAGACGGGTGTTCATCTCCATGAAGAAGAAGTCCCGCACCCCCTCGGCGGCGGAGGCGGGGGCGTCCGGGTCGATGCCGGGGACGATGAACTCCACGGTGCCGGCTCCGGTGTAGCCGCAGGACTCCGCGGCACGGACGGCCGCGGCGCCCATCGCGGCGCGGGTCTCGGCATTGAGGAGAACGGAGGGAGCCTCTTCGATCAGTTTCTGGTGGCGGCGCTGGAGGCTGCACTCGCGCTCGCCGAGGTGGACGGTGGTGCCGTGGGCGTCGGCCAGCACCTGCACCTCGATGTGGCGCGGCCGGTCGATCCAGCGCTCCAGCAGCAGCGTGTCGTCGCCGAAGGCGGTGCGGGCGACGCGGCGGGCTGCGGCGATCTCGGTGGGCAGGTCGGCGCGGTCCCGCACCAGGCGCATGCCCTTGCCGCCCCCGCCGGCGGAGGGCTTGAGCAGCACCGGGTAGCCGATCTCGTCGGCGGCGGCGACGAGGTCCTCGTCGGTGGGCGCGGTGGCCTGGCTGCCGGGGACCACCGGGACGCCGGCGGCCCGTACGGCCTCCTTGGCGTTGATCTTGTCACCCATCAGCTCGACGGCACCGGGAGGTGGTCCGATGAAGACGAGGCCCGCGTCGGCGCAGGCGCGGGCGAAGCCGGAGTTCTCGGCGAGGAAGCCGTAGCCGGGGTGGACGGCCTGGGCGCCGGTGCGGCGGGCGGCGGCGAGGATCTGGTCCGTGCGCAGGTAGGTCTCGGCGGCCGAGCTGTCGCTGCGGTCGGCCGGGCCGAGGCGGACCGCGACATCGGCTGCGCGGACGTGCGGGGCGTCCGCGTCCGCGTCGCTGAACACGGCGACCGAGCGGACACCGAGCCGCCGCAGGGTGCGGATCACCCGCAGGGCGATCTCTCCGCGGTTGGCGACCAGAACTGTGTCGAACATGGGAGGCGTTCCTCCGGGTCGAGGGGAGCCGTACGAAGGAGGTGGCGGTGGGCGATCGGGGCGCCGGCCCGGAAGGCGGGCCGGCGCCGCAGGAGTCACACCCGGAAGAGCGGGGTCACACCAGGGGCGCATCTCGAGGATCACACCGAGGAGGGCACGAAGCGAGGCGTCTCATCGCGAGGCGCCGCCTGACGCACCACAGGAGGCGTCACATGCGGAAGACCCCGTACGGCGCGGGCGGAGCCAGGGGTGCGTTGGCGCAGGCGGTGAGGGCGAGACCGACGACGGTGCGGGTGTCCATCGGGTCGATCACGCCGTCGTCCCAGAGCCGTGCGGTGGCGTAGTAGGCGTTGCCCTGACGCTCGTACTGCTCGCGGACGGGGCGCTTGAACTCTTCCTCCGCCTCGGCCGGCCACTCCTCGCCGTGCGCCTCCAGCTGGTCGCGGCGGACGGTGGCGAGGACGGAGGCCGCCTGTTCGCCGCCCATCACGGAGATCTTGGCGCCCGGCCACATCCACAGGAAGCGAGGGGAGTAGGCCCTGCCGCACATCGAGTAGTTGCCGGCTCCGTACGAGCCGCCGATCACCACGGTCAGCTTCGGGACGCGGGTGCAGGCCACGGCGTTGACCATCTTGGCGCCGTTCTTGGCGATGCCGCCCGCCTCGTACTGCCGGCCGACCATGAACCCGGTGATGTTCTGGAGGAAGAGGAGGGGGATGCCGCGCTGGTCGCACAACTCGATGAAGTGGGCGCCCTTGAGGGCCGACTCGGAGAACAGCACACCGTTGTTGGCGACGATGCCGACGGGGTGGCCGTGGATCCGGGCGAAGCCGGTGACCAGGGTCGCGCCGTACTCGGCCTTGAACTCGGCGAAGCGGCTGCCGTCGACCAGCCGGGCGATCACCTCGCGCACGTCGTAGGGCGTGCGCGGGTCGACCGGGACGGCCCCGTACAGGCCGGCCGGGTCCACGGCTGGGGGCTCGACCGGGGCGAGCGGCCACGGCCTGGCTGCGCGCGGGCCGAGCCCGGACACGATGGTGCGGACGATGGAGAGGGCGTGGGCGTCGTCCTCGGCCAGGTGGTCCGTCACTCCGGAAGTGCGGGAGTGGAGGTCGCCGCCGCCCAACTCCTCGGCCGTGACCACCTCGCCGGTGGCGGCCTTCACCAGCGGCGGGCCGCCCAGGAAGATCGTGCCCTGGTTGCGGACGATCACGGCCTGGTCGCTCATCGCCGGGACGTAAGCCCCGCCCGCGGTGCAGGAGCCGAGCACGGCCGCGATCTGCGGGATGCCCGCCGCGGAGAGCCGGGCCTGGTTGTAGAAGATCCGGCCGAAGTGGTCGCGGTCCGGGAAGACCTCGTCCTGCATGGGGAGGAACGCGCCGCCCGAATCGACCAGGTAGACGCAGGGCAGCCGGTTCTCCAGCGCGACCTCCTGGGCGCGCAGGTGCTTCTTCACCGTCATCGGGTAGTAGGTCCCGCCCTTGACGGTGGCGTCGTTGGCGACCACCACCACCTCGCGTCCGGCGACCCGGCCGATGCCGGCGATCACCCCGGCCGCGGGCGCCGCTCCGTCGTACATCCCGTCGGCGGCCAGCGGGGCCAGCTCGAGGAAGGGCGAGGCAGGGTCGAGCAGGGTGTCCACCCGGTCGCGCGGGAGGAGCTTGCCGCGCGAGGTGTGCCGGGCGCGGGCCTTGGCGCCGCCGCCGAGGGCCGCCGCGTCGAGCTTGGCGCGCAGTTCGGCGACCAGCGCCTGGTGCGCCTCGGTGTTGGCCCGGTAGGCCGCGGAGCCCGGGTCGACGGAGGTGCCGAGCCGGGGAGCCGGAGCGGCGGCTCCCGGCGGCACCGCACCCGGGGCCGCCGCCGAGCCGTTGGCCGCGTTGAGCCGGGCGCCGGAGGGGGCGCCGCTGGTTGAGATGACCATTCCCAAGAGCTCCCTTGCCCTCGGCAGCAGGTGACCGGACCGAGCGCCGTGCGCCCGATCACGTTAATTAACGTTAACTTACGCGGCCAGGTTAACGGCCGATAACCCGACTGTCTACGATGGGCAGCATGCCGAACGTCCCCGCAGCCTCCGCGCTCCCACGCCGCGACCAGATCCGTCGGGAGGCCGCGCGACTGTTCGCCGCCCGGGGCTTCCTCGGCGTGGGCGTGGACGAGATCGGCAAGGCCGTCGGCATCAGCGGCCCCGGGCTCTACCGGCACTTCGCCGGCAAGGACGCCATGCTCGCCGACCTGCTGATCGGCATCAGCGAGCGCCTGCTGGAGGAGGGGCGGCGCCGGGCGGGTGGCGGCGACGGCCCGTCCGCCGCGCTGGACGCCCTGATCAGCGGCCACGTCGACTTCGCCCTCAACGACCGCGACCTGATCACCCTGCACGACCGCGAGCTGCTGAACCTCAAGGAGGAGGACCGCCGAACCGTCCGGCGGCTGCAGCGCGGTTACGTCGAGCTGTGGGTGGACGTGGTCCGGCAGGCCTACCCGCCGCTGGCCGGGCCGGCCGCCGAGCCGGTGGCCCGGGCCGCCGTGCACGCGGTCTTCGGTCTGATCAACTCGACCCCGCACAGCCTCGGGCCCCACCCGGCCCAGGGCGAGCGCACCGGCCTTCAGCGCGACGGCATGGCCGCGCTGCTGCACACCCTGGCCCACGGCGCCTTCGCGGCCGCCGCCGAGTCCGCCGCCGTTTCCGCGGCCGATTCCGCCGCCGAGTCCGCCGCCTCGGACACGGCTCCCGCCGACACGTCCGAGCGGGTCTGACCTCTGGGCGGGTCCGGCGTTCAAACCGGCTGGCACCCGAGCCGGCCTGGCGCCCGAGCCGGTCCGGCACTCGGGCGGCTCCGATGGCCGGGCGGCCGGCGGCCGCCCGATCCGGTGGTCCGCGCGCCCGTACGCCCCCGAGGTCGACGGGAGCGGCCCGCATCCAGGGTGTCCGGACGGCCGAACACCCGAACGGCCGAACACCCGAACGGCGGAACCCCTGAACGGCGGAACCCCGAACGGCTGAGCGCCCGAGCGCCGGGGGCGCCCTCCCGCGCCGCCCCATGCCCGGGTCCGCACCGCCCGCGCGCGGACCGGTGGCCCTAGGTCCAAAGAACGGTGTCGACCCGCCCCCGGGTCGCTGGGCGCCAGACGGTCCGTCGGTGACCCTGGAGATTCGGGCGGGCTTGCCGGGCGCGGTGACCCCGGGTGGGAATCAGCGCAGGCCGCAGACTGTTGCCCAGTCCGCCGGACCGGACGATCCGGTCGGCCTCGGCGCGTGCGCCGAGCGCCCCGGCGGCCGGAATTCCATGGCGACGATCCGACGAAATGGTTAGCATCCCTAAATATGCGTGAGACTCACGGATCTACGGTGGAGCAATCCCGCGGCCCGGCGGCCCCCGAGCCGCCCACGAACGCGCGCGTCGAGCAGCAGCCCGAGCCGCACCCCGAGCCGCACCCCGACGGCCGGGCCGGGGCCGACGGCTGGCTGCGCCGACTGGTCGGCTACAGCTGGCGGTCCCGGCGCAGCCTGTTGCTGGCCTTCGGCGCCTCGCTCCTCGGCATGGCCGTCACCGCGCTGGTGCCGTTGGTCACCAAGCTGATCATCGATGACGTCATCGTCGCGCACAGCCGCTCGCTGGCGCCGTGGGCCGTGGTGCTGCTGCTCGCCGCCCTCGTCGTCTTCGGCTGCACCCAGGTCCGCCGCTACTTCGGCGGCCAGCTCGCCCTCGACGTCCAGCACCACATGCGCAGCGACCTGTTCCGGTCGCTCGGACGGCTCGACGGCCACCGTCAGGACCGCCTGGACACCGGGCAGGTGGTCGGGCGCGCGACCTCGGACCTCCAGCTGATCAACGGCCTGCTCTCGATGCTGCCGATGATGACCGGCTACCTGCTGATGTTCGTGATGTCGCTGGCCGTGATGCTCTGGCTGTCCCCGCCGCTCACCGTGATCGCCCTGGTCATGGCTCCCGCGCTGTGGTGGGTCAGCGTGCTCAGCCGCAAGCGCCTGTTCCCGGCCACCTGGGCCGCCCAGCAGGAAGCGGCGGCCGTCGCGGGCGTCGTGGACGGCGCGATCGGCGGTGTCCGGGTGGTCAAGGGCTTCGGTCAGGAGGCGCAGGAACGGGACAAGCTGGAGCTGGCCTCCCGCAACCTGTTCGCCGCCCGCCTGCGGTCGATCCGCCTCAACGCCCGCTACAACCCGGCGATGCAGGCGATCCCGGCCCTCGCCCAGGTCGCGGTGCTGGCCTTCGGCGGCTGGCTGGCGGTCGACGGCCGGGTCTCGCTCGGTACCTTCGTCGCCTTCTCCACCTACGTCGCCCAGATGACCGGTCCGGTGCGGATGCTGACCATGGTCATCACGGTCGGACAGCAGGCCCGCGCCGGCGTCGAACGCGTCCTGCAGCTGATCGACGAGCGCCCGCTGGTCCAGGAGCGCCCGGGCGCGCTCACCCTCCAGCTCACCCCGGACCTCGCCCAGGAACCCGACCAGGCCGCCCAGGACCTCGCCCGGGACGGAGCCGCGGCCGGCGCTGCGGCCGGCACCCCAGCCAGTGCCTCGGCTGAAGCCCCGACCGGAGCTCCCGCCGGTGCGACCACCGTCGGTCCGCGGACACGCGAGGTCGCCCTGGAGTTCGACCAGGTCGAGTTCCGCTACGACCCGGAACACCCCGCCCCCGTCCTGCACGGCCTCAGCCTGAAGCTGGCCCCCGGCGAGACGCTCGCCCTGGTCGGCGCCTCCGGCTCCGGCAAGTCGACGGTGGCCCAGTTGGTGCCCCGCTTCTACGACCCGGCCGCCGGTGCTGTCCGCCTGTACGGCCACGACCTGCGCGACCTCACCCTGGACTCGGTCCGTGCGGCGATCGGCATCGTCCCCGAGGAGAGCTTCCTCTTCTCGGAGTCGGTCCGCACCAACATCGCCTACGGTCGGCCGGACGCCACCGACGAGCAGATCTTCGCCGCGGCGGCCGCCGCCCAGGCGGACGAGTTCATCCGCGTGCTGCCGGACGGCTACGAGACCAAGGTCGGCGAGCAGGGGCTGACCCTCTCCGGCGGCCAGCGCCAGCGCATCGCCCTGGCGCGGGCCATCCTGACCGACCCGCGGATCCTGCTGCTGGACGACGCCACCTCGGCGGTGGACCCGCAGGTCGAGGCGGAGATCCACGAGGCGCTGCGCTCGGTGATGGCCGGCCGGACGACCCTGCTGATCGCCCACCGCCGATCGACCCTCCAACTCGCCGACCGGATCGCCGTCCTGGACCGCGGCCGCTTGCTGGACATCGGCACCCACGAGGAACTCGAAGCCCGATGTCCTCAGTACCGGGCCCTGATCACCGACCCCGAAGCCGGCCGCATTCCCAACCCCGCGCCGCAGCCCGAGCCCCAGCTCCAGTCCCGGCCCCAACTGCAGTCCGAGCCCCAGCTCCAGTCCCGGCCCCAGCTCCAGTCCCGGCCCCAGCTCCAGTCCCAGTCCGGGCCCCAGCCCGACGCAGGCGAGCGGAACGAGCAGCCCGGGCAGAGCAGTCGCGCCGAACAGCCCCCGGTACCCGCACCCGCGCCCGCCGCCGCCACCCCGGCCCTCGCCAAGGCGGCCCGCACCGCCGATCCCGACCTGATGGCCAAGGTCGCCGCCCTGCCGCCGGCCTCCGACGTCCCCGCCATCCCGCGCGCCGAGGCCGAGGCCGGCGACCCCGACTTCACCCTCGGCCGACTGCTCCGTCCCTTCCGCGCCCCGCTGGCCCTGGCCTTCCTGCTGGTCGCGCTGGACGCGGCCGCCGGCCTGGTGCTCCCGGTGCTGATCCGGCACGGCATAGACGAGGGCGTCCGCAAGGGCATGATGGCCGGAGTGGCGGTGGCCTCGATCACCGCGCTGGCCGTAGTCCTGGTGGACTGGCTGGTGCAGGGGGCCGAGAACCGCGTCAGCGGCCGCACCGGTGAGCGCGTGCTGTACGCGCTCCGGCTCAAGATCTTCGCCCACCTCAACCGGCTCGGCCTGGACTACTACGAGCGCGAGCTGACCGGCCGGATCATGACCCGGATGACCACCGATCTCGACTCGCTGACGTCCTTCCTGCAGACCGGCATGGTCACCGCCCTGGTCAGTCTGCTGACCTTCGCCGGGATCTTCGCCGCTCTGCTGATCATCGACGCCGGCCTGGCGCTCGTGGTGTTCGCCGTGCTGCCGCTGCTGGTGATCGCGACACTGGTGTTCCGCAAGAAGTCCAGGGACCAGTACGAGCGCTCCCGCGACCTGATCAGCGCCGTCAACGCCGACCTGCAGGAGAACGTGGCCGGCATGCGGATCGTCCAGGCGTTCCGCCGCCTGGACACCAACACCGACCGCTTCGTGGCCCGTGGCATCGCCTACCGGGAGGCGCGGGTCCGCGCACAGCTGTACATCTCGCTCTACTTCCCCTTCGTCCAGTTCCTCTCCAGCGTGGCCGCCGCCCTGGTGCTGATCGTCGGCGCTGCCCGGGTGGACGCGGGGACGCTGACGGTCGGCGCGCTGGTCGCGTACCTGCTCTACATCGACCTGTTCTTCGCCCCGGTCAACCAGCTGTCCCAGGTGTTCGACGGTTACCAGCAGGCCTCGGTGGGTCTCGGGCGGATCCGGGAGCTGCTGCGCACCCCGACCACCACCGCCGAGCAGGCCGACCCGGTCCCGGTGCCGAAGGGGTTGCGCGGCGAGATCGACTTCGAGGGCGTCGGCTTCGCCTACAACGGCGGGGCGGACGGCGCCCCGGAGGTGCTGAGCGACGTCAACCTGCACATTCCCGCCGGTCAGACGGTGGCGCTCGTCGGCGAGACCGGTGCGGGCAAGTCGACGCTGGTGAAGCTGGTCGCCCGGTTCTACGACGCCACGGCCGGCACCGTCCGGGTCGACGGCGTCGACCTCACCCGGTACGACCTGGCCCAGTACCGTCACCGCCTCGGCGTGGTGCCCCAGGGGGCGTACCTGTTCGCAGGCACGGTCCGCGAGGCGATCGCGTACGGGCGGCCGGACGCCTCGGCGGCCGAGGTCGAGGCGGCGGCCCGGGCGGTCGGCGCTCACGACATGATCGTCCGGCTGCCCGGCGGCTACGACCACGAGGTCGCGGGCCGCGGACGCAATCTGTCGGCGGGCCAGCGCCAGTTGATCGCCCTGGCCCGAGCGGAACTGGTCGACCCGGACATCCTGTTGCTGGACGAGGCCACCGCCGCTCTGGACCTGGCCTCCGAGGCGGCGGTCAACCAGGCCGCCGACCGGCTGAGCGGTGGCCGCACCACGCTGGTCATCGCGCACCGCCTGACCACGGCGGAGCGTGCCGACCGGGTGGTCGTGCTGGACCACGGCCGGGTGGTCGAGGACGGCACCCACACCGAACTGCTCGCGCGCGGCGGTGCGTACGCCCGGCTCTGGCAGGCGTTCATCGCGGACGGCCACCCGGCGGCCGAGGCTGTCAGCGCCCGGTAGCCGGTGAGGCTCCGGCCCCGGTGAGGCCCCGGCCCCGGCCCCGGTCAGGGGGCGGGGCCGGCCTGGAGCGGTCCTCGTCCGGGCGACCCGGACGAGCGGCTCAGGCCAGGGCACCGGACCACGGGGGCGACTCGGCCAGGGACAGCGCAGCCCGAGTCAGCGGGGCCGAGGCCGACAGGGCCGCGCCGCCGCAGAGCCCTCAGGCCGTGATCAGTGAAGTCAGCAGCCCTGCGGCGTCGATGCCCCGCGGCAGGTCGCTGACCTGGCCGTCACCGACCTCGACCACCCGCCAGCCGGACCCGTCGGCCCGGCTGGCGAGGTCGGTGGTGACGAAGCGGCAACCGAGTCTTCGCACCAACGCGGGGACACCGGTCAAGTCGGGCTCGACCTGCTGACGCGGGTCGTCCGGGTGCGGCCCGACCATGATCGGCCGTCCGTCCAGCCACCACACCCGGGCCTCCACGGCCCGCCCGTCCGCGCCGTCGGAGCCTCCGCCCGTACAGTCCGGCGCTCCATCCGTGCAGCCCGCCTCGCCGGCCGCCCGCTCGAACTCCTCGTACCGCCGCAGCACCACCCCGCCGGCCAGGAACTCGCCCTGCAACTCGACGAACCGCCCGACCACCCGGCCGACCGCCGCCAGATCCGCCAACTCCGGCACGTAGCAGGCTTCGAGCCATTCGTGCTTGCGTGACTTCACGTAGTCCTTGACGATCGCGGGCCCGCTGCCGCCCAACCGGGCCACGGCGGCAGCCAGTTCCTCCGGCCCGGGTGCCGCCGAGCCGTCGGACGGGATCCAGACGCTGGACGGCGTGGCCCCCTCGAACACGGAGTACCAGCCAGGGAGTTCGTGGGCGGCCGCGTAACCGGGCGCGCTGGTCAGCGGATTGCCGCCGCGGGCGGTGAGCGCCGCGGTGAACTCGGCGTAGCGGGCGGAGGGAAGCATCCACCCCCGGTACCAGAGCGGGCCGATGCCGCGGGGTACCCGGCGGATCGCCTCCTCGGCCTGCCCGGCGAGCAGCGCGTCGTGGTCGACCAGGTGGTGCTCGCCGCCCAACTCCCGCAGGATCCTCGCCTCCCAGGCGAAGTGCGGGTCGGGTCGGCGGGGATTGAGCGGGTCGGCGGGAAAGAGGATCGAGGGTACGGGCATGGCGGCCAGAGTACGTCCGACGGACCGGCCGCGTGTCCCCTTGCGCCAGGAGGCGAGCCGGCCAGGGCGATCGGGCGCGGCCACTCGGAACGGCCCAACGGTCCAACGGCCCAACGGTTCGGCGGCTCAACGGTTCGGGGGTCCGACTACTCAAATCAGGGGCTCGCTGTTCAGCGATGCCGGCACCGGGCCGGGTCGGTGAATCCGCTCGACGCCCCGGTCGGGCGCTGCCAGAGTGTGCCGGTGCGAAAACTGCTGAGATCCCGCAAACGCGTTCCCCGGCAGGCCGCCCGGACGGTGGTCCTGGACGGGACCGGCTCGGTGTTCCTGCTCCGCTCGGACAACGACGAGGTCGGTGTGCACTGGACCATGCCCGGGGGCGGGTTGGAGCAGGGCGAGAGTCCGTTGGACGGCGCCCGGCGCGAGCTGTGGGAGGAGACCGGTTGGACCGACCTCGAGCCCGGCCCGCTGCTCTGCACCTGGGAGCACGACTTCACCTGGCACGGCACGCCGGTCCGCCAGCACGAGCACATCTACCTCACCCGCGGACCGCATCGCGGGCCGGTCGGCGATGTCAGCGCGGTGCACGCCGAGGACCGGATCCTCGACTGGCGCTGGTGGACCCCGGCCGACCTCGCCGATGAGAACGCCGACGCGCTCTGGCCGCCCCGGCTCCCCGAGCTGCTGGTTGCGGTCCGGGCGGGCTGGGCGGTCGACGGGCGCCCGCCGGTGCCCGTCGACCTCGGCTACATCCCGAACTTCCCGACTGTCCGCTGACCCGCCCCGCCGACCCGTCGGCTGCCCGCTGTCCCGCCCCGCCGGCTGCCGCCTGCCCGCCGTCCCGACCCGTAGGCCGGCCGGCGGACCCGATCCGCCCGACGGGCACGGCCACTCGCGCTCGTCGGCGGGGCGCTGCTACCCCTGACCGCTGCGCCGCGCCTGCCCTCGCCTCCCGGCCGGACCGACCGACCAGCCGTGCAGGCCCAGCTCCCGGTCGTGCATCGCCCAGGGGTTCATCATCACCGTCAGCCCGGCATGGGGCAGTTGCTCGACGGTGAGACCGGTTTCGGTGAGCAACTGCTCGGTCGACACCGAGACCGCGATGGCGGGACGCCAGGAGGGCAGCACCACCAGACTGGTGCCCCGTCCGACCCGGATCGGCTCCGCCGCCGTCCGGACCGGCGTCCGCTCCTCCGAGCGGCCGACTGCCTCGGGCTGGCCGGGACCGCCACCGATCAGGACGCCGAGCGGCGGTTCGGCCCTGGACACCCCGACACCCGTCTCCGGCTCGGCGCTCGGCACCGCCGACACGGCCGTCCCGGTCCCCGAGGAGGCGTTCGACGAGGGCCCCGACCAGGCGTCCGGTGAACCCCCGGAGAAGGTCTCAGCCCCCTGGGCGGAAGCCGTGTGGTCAGCCGCCGACCCCGCTGCGCCGGGCAGCGCCTCCGCCCGCTCAGCGCCGCGCGCTTCGGACCCCGTCAGGCCGGTCGAGACCGTCCGCCGTGCGGCCGTCTCCCGTTCGGCCGCCTCCTGCCCGGTCCGTTCGGCCCGGGGGTGCATCCGGCGCAGCCGACGCGAGGGGGCCGGCCGTCGGAAGCCGAAGCTCCGCCAGGCCTCCGGGACCGTACGCTGCGCCGGTCCGGGCCAGGTGGCTTCGACGGCCACCGCAGGCTGCTGCGGCCGGACGGACTCCGACTCGGCCCCGACGACCGGAGCGTCCTCCCCGTCGTGGTCCTGCCCGGGCTCCTCGCCGAGCAGTGCCAGTACCTCCTCGACCGGACGTCGGCACGCGGCCGCCAGTTCGGCCGGCGAGCGCCCCTCCGCGCGTGCGGCCCGAAGCCGGTCGGCGAACGCGGCCCGCAGCCGTGCCGCCGTCGGGTCGCCCTCCGCCGCGGCCGGATCCACGGTCGGACGCACGGCCGTGTGCACCGCCGGGTCCACTGCCGGATTCACTGCCGGATTCACGACCGGGGTCGGGGCCGTGGTCGCGGCGAGGTAGGCCTCCGAGTCCTCCTTGCTGCGCGGCTGCGGCACCGAGTCGTGGCGGCAGGAGCGGTCGTGCCCGGCCCCTCGGGACGCGATCGCGCAACCCTCGGCCGCCGTGGTGATCGAGCAGCCGGGCGCGGACCGCGCTTCCGGTCCGGGACTCGCAGCCGGGATGTCCGTGCCACCCAGGGCATCCGAAGCGAGGGCGTCCGAACCGGCCGCGACGCCCATGACGTCCCTGACGCCATTGGCGTCCCTGACCTCCGTGACGTCCACGGCGGGCGGTGCGGCGGCGGGCGGTGAGGAGTCGGCGCCGTCGGAGGGCGGTCCGGGCAGGGACGGATCAATGGCGGTGCGACGGAGCGATGTCATCGGCTGGCCCTTCGGGGGACGGTCCGGACGATCCTCCCGCACCGCGCGACCAGGTCCAAGCGTTGTTCCCGGGCGTGTGCGCGCGACCACCGAGAGGTCGCCTCCCCTTCCAGCCGGCTGTGCCGGCTCAACTGCCGCGCGCACCAGACCCCTTGCGCCCCGACGCGTAGCCGAGCGCCGCCAGCCTCGCGCCCTCGGCCACGCCATGGGGCGAGACCGTCGTCCGGGCCAGCCACCCGCAGCCGCCGCCCGGGCTGACGCCGCCCGGGCTCACGCCCGTCCGGCCGTTCCTGCGCTCCCACCGCCCCCGCCCGAAGCACGGCAGGGCAGCGGCAAAAGGCCGGTGCCACCCGGCGAGCACCGCTATCGTTGAGCACATGAAGCGTTTTGCGGGCCTGTGCTGGTGGCCGTCCTAGGACGGCCACCCCACTCGCCTGACCAGGGCCGTCCGGGATGGACGGCCCTGCTGCGTTTCTCCCGCAGGACGGGCCCTCGCCCCGGACGGCCGCAACCACCGCCGAACCGAGGGAGAACCCCCGATGCCCGTCACCCGAACCCCCGGCCCTCACGTCCGCCGACGCCCCCGCCCCGATCACCGCCGCGCGGATCACCGACCCGACCGCCCACCGCGTCCTCACCGGCGACCGCCCCACCGGCCCGCTCCACCTCGGCCACTACTTCGGCACCCGGCGGAACCGCGTCCGTCTCCAGAGCCGGGGCGTCGAAATGTTCGTCCTCGTCGCCGACTACCAGGTCATCACCGACCGGGACCTCGCCGACCGGCTCGCCGAACACACCGAGAACCTCGTCCTCGACTACCTCGCGGCCGGCCTCGACCCCGAACGCGCCACGATCTTCGCGCACAGTGCCGTCCCCGCCCTCAACCAGTTGCTGCTGTCCTTCCTCAGCCTGGTCAGCGTCGCCGAACTCAGCCGCAACCCCACAGTCAAGGACGAGATCGCCCACTCCAGCCAGGCGGCCGTCAACGGACTGATGTTCACCTACCCCGTGCACCAGGCCGCCGACATCCTGTTCTGCAAGGCCGACCTCGTACCGGTCGGCCAGGACCAGCTGCCCCACCTCGAGGTCGCCCGCACCGTCGCCCGCCGTTTCAACGAGCGCTACCCGCACGCCGACGGCAGCGCCGTCTTCCCCCGCCCCGAGGCCCTGCTCTCCGAAGCCCCGATGCTGCTCGGCACCGACGGCGGCAAGATGAGCAAGAGCCGGGGCAACGCCATCCCGCTCGGCGCCACCGAGGACGAGACCGCCCGGATCATCTGCGGTGCCAGGACGGACACCGATCGCCGCATCGGCTACGACCCGGTGCGCCGCCCGGGGGTCTCCGGCCTGGTCCTGCTCGCCGCGCTCTGCCAGGGCCGCGCCCCCGAAACGATCGCCGAGGAGGTCGGCGACGGCGGCGCCGCGGCGCTGAAGCGGACGGTCACCGAGTCCGTCAACGAGTACTTTCGCCCGCTGCGCGCCCGACGAGCCGAACTCGCCGCCGACCGGGGCCACCTGCGGCAGGTCCTGCGCGACGGCGCCGAGCGGGCCAACGCCGTCGCCGACGCCACCCTCGCGGAGGTGCGGGAGGTGATGGGAGCGGTCTGAAGAGCGTCCGGCCGAGCCGGAGCACCGCCGGCCGGTCCGAGGCACCGTCAGGCCGTCGGCGCCACGGACATCGGCCGGTTGACGCGGGGGCATATCGTCACCGGGCGGCCGCGACCACGCCCCGCGGCCGCCCACCGTCCCTCCTCGCCCGAAAGGCCCGGCCCATGGACCACCACCCGACCACGCCCGGCCAGGCGCTGACCCGCCCGCCCCACCTCCGCCCCGGCGACCACATCGCCGTCGTCGCCCCCAGCGGACCGATCGATCCCGAGCGCCTCACCGCCGGCTGCGCGATCCTCCGTTCCTGGGGCCTGCGCGTCACCGTCGGCCCGCACGTCCTCGACACCCACCCCACCCTCGGCTACCTCGCCGGCACCGACGCCGATCGTGCCGCCGACCTGCAGAACGCCTGGCTGGATCCCACCGTCGATGCCGTCATCTGCGCCCGCGGCGGCTACGGCGTCCACCGCATCGTCGACCTGCTCGACTGGACCGCGATGCGCACCGCCCGCCCCAAGCCCTTCGTCGGCTTCAGCGACGTCAGCTCCCTGCACGAGGCCTTCGCCCAGCGCCTCGGCCTCGCCACCCTCTACGGGCCACTGGCCTCCGGCGACTCCTTCGTCAACGACGGCCCCACCGCCGAGCACCTCCGCCGCACCCTCTTCGAACCCGCCGCCACCACCGTCCTCACCTCGCCCACCGCCACCGCGCTCGTCCCCGGCCGCGCCCGCGGCGTCACCGCCGGCGGGTGCGTCCACGTGCTCGCCGCGGAGCGCGGCACACCCGCCGCTCGCCCCTCCTACGCGGGCGCCATCCTGATCCTCGAGGACGTGAACGAGTACCCGTACCAGCTCGACCGGCTGCTCACCCAGTTCCTGCGCTCCGGCGCCCTGGACGGCGTGGCCGGCATAGCCCTCGGGTCGTGGGAGGGGTGCGGACGCCCCGAACGCGTCCGGGACGTCATGCTCGACCGGCTCGGCAGCCTCGGTGTGCCGGTGCTCTGGGAACTCGGCTTCGGCCACTGCCCGTCCAGCCTCACCGTTCCGCTCGGCGTCCCCGCCCTGCTCGATGCCGATGCCGGGACCCTCACGCTCGAATCGCCCGCCCTCACCTGAGCCGTCTCTGCCCAGCGCCTCCCTCGTGGGGTCCTCGTCCTCACAGGGCCGGTCCCCAGCACCTCGCCGAGGACCGGGGGAGTGCGAAACGAGCGAGTGGGGAGTGCGGGACGAGTGAGTAGGGTGCGGCCATGAACGAGGACCGCCTCACCGCTCTCGCCCTCGGATTCCTCCGGGGCCCGGGCAGCAACGCCCGCACGATCCTCGGACTTGCCGGCCCGCCCGGCGCCGGCAAGTCCACCCTGGCCCGCCACCTGGTCGCCGAGGTCGAACGGGTCGAGGGCCCCGGCACCGCCGCGTACGTCCCGCTGGACGGCTTCCACCTCTCCGCGGCCCAGCTCGACCGCCTCGGCCTGGCCCACCGCAAGGGAGCTCCGGCCACCTTCGACGCCCACGGCTACGTCGCCCTGCTGCGCCGGATCGCGGCCGACCGCTTCCAGGACATCTACGCGCCCGACTTCGACCGCACCCTGGACGAGCCCGTCGCCGCCCGCCACGTCGTCCGCCCGCACACCCGCCTCGTCATCACCGAGGGCAACTACCTCGCCTCCGCCGACGCCCCCTGGCCGGACGCCCGCCGACTGCTGCGCGAACTCTGGTACGTCCACACCGAGGACGCCGTCCGCGAGGAACGACTGCTGCGCCGCCACCTCGACGGTGGCCGTGACGAGACCACCGCTCGCCGGTGGGTCAACGGGAACGACCACCCCAACGGCGAGTACGTGAAGGCGGGCCGGGCGGTCTGCACCCGGACGGTCCTCGGGAGCGGTTTGCACGAGGCGCCTCAGAGGGGTAGTGTTTCCTAGTCGCTCGGCAGGGAGCACCGGACACGCATCGGCGCGGACGGTCCCGGGGCGGCCAATCCTCTGAACACACTTCCGGTTCGTGCCGGTCGTTTCGCTTTGCGCGGTGCGGCTCGGTGCTTATTCGGCGTGCTCGTTTTATCGGATTGCGCTCGATTCGCTTTTCGGGGCGGGGATCGGCTAGAGTTTGGAACGTCGGACGGGGCGTCAAACCCCGGAAGGCACCAGCGAGTTGGATGAGGGAAGCGCCGGAAACGGAGCGGAAAACATCTGATAAGCTGGAGACACGAAAGAACGAAGCGCCCGGAGGGTCCGCTGGAAGGCGGCCTGAAGGAAGTGTCCGTTCCTTGAGAACTCAACAGCGTGCCAAAAGTCAACGCCAGATATGTTGACATCCCCGGCCTCGATCGTCTGATCGGGGTTGGAGATTCCTTTTGAAATAACACTAGCGAGGACGCAGTGCGCGGGGCCGCCTTATTCCGGTGGTTGCCGTGCCGCTCAACGCGGGTGTCGACCCGATTACGGGTAAACATTCACGGAGAGTTTGATCCTGGCTCAGGACGAACGCTGGCGGCGTGCTTAACACATGCAAGTCGAACGGTGAAGCCCTTCGGGGTGGATCAG